>NZ_JBHZAG010000153.1:0-14617 GCF_042754125.1 Amycolatopsis sp. NPDC059235 | reverse complement strand
TTTCCCGCCTTGACAAGCACCCCCAGACCGTCAGCACAATCAAGCTTCGGGGTGCCCCACGCAACCAAGGGCCGATGTCGCCGCCAGGCGACGAGCCGCCTCACCTATCCTCCCCAGACCGCAACACAGCCAACTCAGTCCTCCCCCGAATCCCCAACTTCGCATAAATCCGAGTCAAGTGATACTGCACAGTCTTCACCGACAAAAACAACTCCGCAGCCACCTCCCGATTGGACTGCCCCCGAGCCACCATCCGCGCCACCGCTTCCTCCTGCGGCGTCAACAAATCCACCCCACCCCGCGGCAAATGCACCCCGCCAGCCCGCAACTCCCGCTCACACCGAGCCACATACGTCACCGCCCCCATAGAAGCAAACCCGTCCCGAGCGGCAACCAGCTGCGTATCCGCCCGAGCCCGCCGTCCCAACCTCCGCAAAGTCTGCCCATAAGCAAACGCAATCCGAGCCTGGTCGTACCGCAGCGGCAACCCCGCAATCAACTCCACCGCCGCATCAAACGCCGCCACCGCCCCCACATGATCATTACGCGCCCCCAGCAATCGCCCCCGAGCAGCGGCAAGACGAGCCCGAGCCGAAGCATGCTCCCGCTTCCCCGCCGCCCGCTCATGCGGAGCCAGAAACACATCCGCCTCCTCAGAACGTCCACTCAGGACAAGAGCATGGGCATAGAGATCCTGCCAAGGCCAATGCCCAGGCTCGTCCACCGAAGTAGCCGACGACAACCGAGTCAACGGATGCAACGCCCGCAACACCCCGGCAGAATCCGCCGCCGCCTCAGCAACCTGCGCCCGCGCCAACAAAGCCGGAACCCGCATGATCTCGTAATCCTGCGACCCAGCAGCACAAGCCAGCAACGCCTCCTCAGCCCGACCCTGGTCCCCGCGCAACGCATGCACCGCGGCCGAAGTCCAGTGCAGCAACGGCGCGGTAACCACAATCCCCGTCCGGTCGACTAAAACAAGCGCTTCCCGAACCACCCGCAGAGCGTCGTCCCACTCCCCGCTCAAGAACAACGTCCGCGCCAGCCAAGCCTGCGCCCACAAGGAAATCCGCGCCGACCCGCCCAGATAACTAGTAGGCACCGCACTTTCCAAATCGACCCGGGCATCGTCGATCCGATCCGTCAGCAGATTCAGCCACCCCCGCGCCATGACGACCCGCTGAGCCTGCGCACCATGCCGAATCCGCTCGGACAACTGCCCGTAATCCCGCCGAGCCTGCTTAGCCCGCCCCGAAGCCGCGAGCCCCAGCCCCCGAATCGCCGCCGCCTCCACCGCGGCAGGCGTCTCCGGCACAGCCAGCTCAATCGCCCGGTCCGCCCACCGCACGAGATCCTCAGCGGAATACCGGCAAAGCGCGTCAAGCACATACCGCTGACAAATCAACGCGGCCGTCTCCGGATCCCGCGAAGCGTTGACGATATCCCAAGCCCGGCTCAACCGGCCGCCAGCTTCAGCAGCGCGACCCCGCACCACCGCGAGATAGCCAAGGACCGCATCCCGCAACGGCGTCTCCCGCATGCTCTCGACTTCCGGGGCAAGCGCAGCAGCCCGAAACACATCGCCGGCACCGATCAGCGCGTCGACAGCCCGAGTGATCCGAGCCTGCCGCAGCTCGGCATCCTCAGTAAGCCGCCCAGCATCGTTGAGCAATACCGCAGCCGTCCCCCAAGCCCCCTCCGCGGCCCGCTCCACCGCCAGCGCATCAAGCCGCTCCGCGACACCCGCGTCCGGCACCGGACTCGCCGCGACCAGCAACCGCAAACTCCGCGCCGGATCCTCGACCAATTCCGCCGCCCGCCGCTGCAGCTTCGACCGCCGCTCCGGCCCCAGCCCGGCGAGCACCGCCGCCCGCACCATCGGATCCGGCGGCGACACCTCGGCAAGCCCACGCGGCGCGAGCTCGACCAGCCGCGCAGCACACGCCTCGTCCAGCACCGGCAGCGGATCCCCCTCAAGATCCGCCAACGACGCCACCGACCGCACCGCCGCACCAGCACCGAGCACCGCAACTGCCGCGACAAACCGTTCCGCCGCAGGAGAAAGCTGCGAAACTCGCTCCCGGACCGAAGCAGTGACAGCGACCGGAGCAGGCAGGTTCGGATCGAACCCAGCCCAGGTAGCCCGCGGCACCTCGGTCAGCAGCTGCACCACATAGCGCGGCCGGCCAAGAGTGTGCCGACACAACCGCTCAGCCATCGTCGGATGCAAGGCGATTCCGCGCGCCGAGGCCATTTCGGACACTTCAGCGGCGTCCAAAGGCGGCACGCGCACCTCGTCACCGGACATCCGCGCGAGCAGTTCCAGAACATCCGCACGAGCGCGAGCATCCCCCGTCGCCGCGGTGAGCAACACCGTCGCCCGCGCCGCCGGATGGTGCCGCAGCAGCGACGACAGCGTCCGCATCGAGTCCACATCGGACAGCTGCGCGTCGTCGACCACCAGCAGCGTCCCCGGCACCAGCTCCGCCGCGATCCGCCCCGCGACCGGCAGCGGCCCGCCGTCCGCGGGAAGGTCCGGGAACAGCTGCTGCAGCACGGCGAACACGCTGCCGCTCTCCCATTCGGCCGCGGTCGCCCAGAGCACCGGCCCGGGGAACGCGCCGGCGGCCCGTCGCGCCAGCGTGGTGCGCCCGCATCCGGCCGGACCGCACAGCAGCACCGCGCGCCCCGCCTGGGACAGCAGGCCGGCCAGTTCCTCCGCCGCTGTCGTCACGGTCCTCCCCGCTTCGCCGGATGCCGCCGTCAGCCGAGATCGCCCCCGGCCACGGGCAGGACGGTGCCGGTGACGTACGAGGCCTCGTCCGAGGCCAGGAACGCGATCGCCGCGGCCTGCTCGTCCAGGGTGCCGTACCGCTTGAGCAATGACGACCCGACAGTCTGGTCGATGTGCGCCTGGAACCACTCCCGTTCCTGGTCAGTGGCCGGATCGGGGCCGCCGCGCGGAATCCGCCGGGGCGGGGCTTCGGTGCCGCCCGGCGCGGTCGCGACCACGCGGACGCCGGCGTCGGCGTACTCGAACGCCAGCGACGCGGTGAGCGCGTTGATCCCGCCTTTCGCCGCCGAATACGGGATCCGGTGGATGCCGCGGGTGGCCGCCGACGAGACGTTCACGATCACCCCGCCGCCGCGCTGCGCCATCGACGGAAGCGCGGCCCGGCAGGAGAACAGCGTGGTCAGCAGGGACCGGCGGAGCTCGGCCTCGATCTCGTCCGGGCCGAACTCGGTGAACGGCTTGAACCGCAGCGCGCCGCCGACGTTGTTGACCAGCACGTCGATCCGGCCGAACCGGGCCAAGGCCGCCTCGACGACCGCCTGCGCGCCCTCCCAGGTCTCCAGATCGGCGACGACCGCGGCGGCCTCGGGCAGCTCGTCGGCCAAGCCGCTGACCAGTCCGGACCGGTCGGCGAGCACCAGCGCGCCGCCCTCCGCGGCGATCCGCCGGGCCGTCGCCTCGCCGATCCCCTGCGCGGCGCCGGTGACCACCACGACCTTGCCCGCGAACCGCCCCGGCGACAGGAACTTCGGCCCTTCAGCGGCACCGCCCATCGCCCGCCGGGTGGTGACCTTCGATCGTTCCGCGTGCTCGGCCACCAGCCGTCGCGCGGTCGCTCGGTCGCCGGACTCGAACGCCGCGACCAGGTCCAGGTGGTCCTGCGTGCAGCGTGGATGGCACCAAGTCGCGTTGCGCAGTGTCTCAGCCATGTGGCCTTTCACGCCAAGTGCCTGATACGCCTGCAGCAGGTGCTCGTTGCCGGTGAGCGTGAACAGATAGTCGTGGAACGCCGCGTTGGTTTCGGTGTAGGCGGCGGCGTCCAGGAAGCGGTCACCGTCCACATAGGGCACTGTCGACTCGGCCAGCAGCCGATATCCGGCGAGCTGGCCCGACGTCAGCCGTCCGATGGTCAATTCGAGCGCACCCAGTTCGAGTGCTTGCCGGGCCTCGAAAACGGCGTCCGATTCGTGCACCGACGGGTGTTCCTCGCCGATTTCGTACTCGCCCGGCGTTTCGTCGGCCGCGGGCAGCATTTCCTGCCCCGCGATCGTGCGCGCGACCCGTGCTTCTTCCGCCGCGGACAGCGCCGCTCCGGCCCGCAGTGGGGCCAGTTCGACGGTCGGGAACAGCTCCTGCCCGGCCAGCGCGCGGCCCGCGACGAATTCCAGCTCCGGCTCGGGTTCCGGATCGGCGACCACCACCGGCTGCACCGGAATCTCCGGCGCGCGGACCGGTGCCGCGAGCGCGAACTTCTCGTAATAGAACCCAGTCGGCTCGAACCCGGCCGACGCGAAATGCCCTCGCACCGCCTCCACCATCGGAGGCGGACCGCACAGATACACCGCGACGTCGCCGCCGTGCAGGTGCTCGTCGCGGATCAATGTGGTCACATAGCCCTTGTTCGGCGCGGCACTCTCCGGATCCGAAACGCAGTAGTCCCAGGTCAGCCCGGGAACCTCGCCGGCAAGCTTCTCCAACGTCGCCGTCTCCACCAGATCGTCGTCGGTGCTCACGCCGTACACCAGATGCGCCGGCCTGGTCACGCCAGAATCACGCATAGTGCGCACAATGGACAGAATCGGCGCGAGCCCGGTACCTCCGGCCAGCAACAACACCGGCCGGTCCGTCTCACGCAGGAAGAAACTCCCGTGCGGCCCGGTGAACGTCAGGTCGTCGCCGGATTTCGCCCGTCCAGTGAGGTAGTCCGACATCACGCCGCCGGGCGTGAGTTTCACCAGGAAGGTCAGCCGCTCGTCCTCAGGCGCATTGCTGAACGAGTACGACCGCGTCACCTCAGTGCCCGGAACGGTGATGTTCACGTACTGCCCCGGCAGAAACGCGAGCCGATCCCGATCACGGATCTCCACCGTCAGCGACATCGTCGTCGGCGAAAGCCGGTCCAGCGCGACAAGAGTCCCGTGATGCTCAGCAGCCTGCGTCTTCGCGACCGCCGACGTGCTCGCGATCTGCAACACCAGATCGGACTTCGGCTTCATACTGCACGGCAACACATACCCGCGCTCGGCCTCGTCCGCGCTTAAGGCATCTTCGAGATAGGAACCGCCCGCGTACTGCCCCGATTCGCAGAACGCCTTGCAGGTTCCGCACGCACCGTCGCGACAGTCGAGCGGAATGTTGATGCGCTGCCGGTACGACGCGTCCGCGACGGTCTGATCCGGCGCGCACGTGACAAAGCGGGTGACACCGTCCTCAAAGGACAGAGCGATCCGGTGGTTCATGACCGCCTCCGCTCAGAAGTGGTACACGTCGACGACGTGGTGGATGTAATCGTTCTTAAGCACCACCGTCTTCCGCCGGATCAACGGCGACGGACCGGAGAAGTCGACGGTGTAGAACGAGGTCCCGTAATACGGATCGACCGTGTGGTAACGGAAGTACATCGTGTGCCAGTTGAACCGCACGTCCACCAGATCGCCGTGCCGCTCGATCAGTTCGACGTTCGAGATGTTGTGACTGGTCCGCGGTTCCGGAATCGACGTCGCGCTCGAGCGTTCGGTGCGGATCCGGAACACCCGGTCCTCAAGGCCGCCCTTGTTCGGGTAGTAAATCAGCGAAATGTCGCGCTGCGGGTCCTCGGTGAGCAGATCGTCGTCGCCCCAGGAAGGCATCCAGTACACGACGTCGTCGGCGTAGCATTCCAGCCACTTCTCGAACTCGCGGTCGTCCAGATACCGCGCCTCGCGGTAAAGGAACTGCTCGACGTCATGCTGGGTGATGGTCTTCTCGGCGGCGGCGGTCATCGGGTCTCTCCTCGAACAGCCTGCTCACGGGCGATCGCCGCGCGCATGGTCTCCTGCCAATACCCGTGCTGCACCGGATAAAGGCCCTCGTCCTCGTTCTTCTGCCCGGCCGACACGACACCGTCGAGCCCGAGCGACGACGCGACCTCGTCCGGCCCGGTGAGCCAATGCCGCGCGCCGCGGCTCATGTCGTTCCACGGCGCGGCCGTCGCGCGAAAAGTGAGCTGGCAGGACCGGAATTCCTCCAGGTCGTCCGGCGTCGCCATCCCCGAGGCGTTGAAGAAGTCCTCGTACTGCCGGATCCGCCACGCCCGCGATTCGGCGCTCTCGCCCTTCGGCGCGATGCAGTAGATGGTGACCTCGGTTTTGTCCGGCGCGATCGGCCGGAAATGCCGGATCTGCGTGGAGAACTGGTCCATCAGGTACACGTTGGGATACACGCACAGATTCCGGGACCCGCGCACCATGAACTCGCCCTTGGAGTCGCCGTACTTCTCCTTCAGCTCCGCCATCCGCGGCCACAGTGGACGGTCCTGCGGATTGCCCGCCCAGGTCCACAGGCACAGGTGCCCGTGCGGGAACGACCAGTAGCCGCCGCCGGACTTGCCCCACGAACCGGCGTCGAGGGTCTTCGTGTCGTTGGCCGATTCGCCGGTATTGCGCCGGGCTGTGGTGGCCGCGTAATTCCAGTGCGTGGCGGTGACGTGGTAGCCGTCCGCGCCGTTCTCTGCCTGGACCTTCCAGTTGCCGTCGTAGGTATAGGTCGACGCGCCGCGCAGCACTTCGAGCCCGTCCGGCGACTGGTCCACGAGCATGTCGATCACTTTCGTGGCGTCGCCGAGGTGTTCGGTCAGCGGCAGCACGTCCGGGTTCAGGCTGCCGAACAGGAACCCGCGGTAGGACTCGAACCGGGCGACCTTCGTCAGGTCGTGCGACCCGTCGGTGTCGAACGACTCCGGGTAGCCCGCGCCGTCCGGGTCCTTGACCTTCAGCAGCTTGCCGTCGTTGCGGAAGGTCCAGCCGTGGAACGGGCAGGTCAGCGTGGGCCGGTTGTCGCGTTTGCGCCGGCAGATCATCGCGCCGCGGTGCGCGCAGGCGTTGATCAGGCAGTGCAGCTCGCCGGCCTTGTCCCGGGTGAGGACGACGGGCTGGCGGCCGATCGTGGTCGTGAAGTAGTCGCCGGGATTCGGCAGCTGGCTCTCGTGGGCGAGGTAGATCCAGTTGCCCTCGAAGATGTGCTTCATCTCGAGTTCGAAGATCTCCTCGTCGGTGAAGATCCGGCGGTTCGCTCGGTAGACGCCCGCCTCCGGGTCCTCCACCACCGCGTCCGCGACTACGGAAGCGGCGTGGTCCAGCATCTCGGTCATGACTCCTCCAACGGGCCTCTGATCTGCACTGATCGGCTCCCCAGCAGGGCGTTCCCCGCACTGTGCCATCCCGTGCCCGCGGTCACACCAGGGCAAGACCCAGTCCTGACCTAGGGTGTGATTATTCGATGACATTTATCAATCGCACGCAAACCGCTCCTTGTCTTCACTCAATGCCGGAACTTACGGTGAGCGAGACCACGCGAGGAGCCGGTGAGGAGGCAGCCCCCGATGGAACTGCGCCACCTGCGGTACTTCGCCGCCGTCGCCGAGACCTGCCACTTCGGCCGCGCCGCCGAACGCCTGCACCTCGCCCAGCCCGCGCTTTCGCACGCGATCCGGCAGCTGGAGGACGAGCTGGGCGTCGCCCTGCTGAGCCGCACGACGCGGCAGGTGCAGGTCACCCCGGCCGGCCGGTTCTTCCTGGCCGAGGCCCAGCGGATCCTGGACGCCGTCGAGGCGGGCGCGCGCGGGGCCCGGCGCATCGCCGACGGCCGCCGCGGGCTCGCCCGGATCGGCTTCACCGGCACCGCCGCGCTGTCGCATCTGCCGCAGGTCGCCCGCGCGCTGCAGCACCGGCTGCCCGAGGTCGAACTCGAAGTGCACGCCGACCTGCTCACCGGCGAGCAGTGCGAACAGCTGCGCGACGGCACGCTCGACATCGGCGTGCTGCGTCCGCCGGTCACCGGCGGCGACCTCGACCTGCACGTCATCGAGACCGAGCCGCTCGTGCTCGCCGTCCCGGCCGACCACCGGCTCGCGGTGGAACCAGTGGTGTCGATGACCGATCTGCGTGCCGAAGCCTTCGTCACCTACCCCGCCAGCTACTCCGTCGTCAACGAAGCGGTGCTGCGCAGCTGCCGCGACGCCGGATTCACCCCGCAACGCGAGCACGAAGCGGCCGGCACCGCGGTGCTGCTCGCCCTGGTCGCCGGTGGTCTCGGCGTCGGCGTCGTCCCCGCGTCCGCGCGGGCGCTGCCGCTGGCCGGGGTCGTGTTCCGCGACCTCGCCGGCGCCGCCACCGTCCAGCTCGCGCTCGCCTGGCACCGCGACCGGGCCTCGGCACTGGTCCCGGCCGTGCTCGACGCGCTCGGCGAGCTGTTCCCCGTCGAAGTGCCCGTGTCAGGGAGGACACGATGAAGATCACCCGGGTGGAGGCGATTCCGTTCGCCATCCCCTACCGCAAACCGCTGCGTTTCGCTTCCGGCGAGGTGCACACGGCCGAACACGTGCTGGTCCGCGTGCACACCGACGACGGTGTGGTCGGCGTTGCCGAAGCGCCGCCGCGGCCGTTCACCTACGGCGAGACCCAAGCCGGGATCGTCGCCGTGCTGGAGACGGTGTTCGCGCCGCAGGTAGTCGGCCTGAGCCTGCTCGAACGCGAGACGGTGCACGCCCGGCTTTCCCGCACCGTTGGCAATCCGGCGGCGAAGTCCGCTTTGGACATGGCGATCTGGGACGCGCTGGGGCAAAGCCTCGACGTCTCGGTCACCGAACTGCTCGGGGGCTACACCGACCGCATGAAGGTGTCGCACATGCTCGGGTTCGACGAGCCTGCCGCGATGGTTGCCGAAGCGGAGCGGATTCGCGACAGCTACGGCATCACGACGTTCAAGGTGAAGGTCGGCCGCCGTCCGGTTTCCCTTGACACCGCAGTGGTTCGCGCACTGCGGGAACGGTTCGGCGCCGAGGTCGACCTCTACGTGGACGGCAACCGCGGCTGGACCGCCGCGGAATCCGCCCGCGCGATGCGGGAAATGGCCGATCTCGACCTGCTTTTCGCCGAGGAGCTGTGCCCCGCCGACGACGTGCTCGGCCGCCGCTGGCTCGTGTCCCATTTGGACATTCCATTCATCGCCGACGAGTCCGCGGTGACCCCCGCCGACGTGACCCGCGAGATCCTCTCCGGGTCGGCCACCGCGATCAGCATCAAGACCGCCCGCACCGGCTTCACGCGTTCGCAGCGCACGCACCATCTCGCAGAGGGCCTCGGGCTGGAAGTGGTGATGGGCAACCAGATCGACGGCCAGCTCGGTTCACTGTGCACTGTCGCGTTTGGAGCGGCGTACGAGCTGACCTCGCGTCGTCCCGGCGAACTGTCCAACTTCCTCGACATGACCGACGACCTGCTCGCCGAACCGCTGTGCATCGCGGACGGCGAACTGGTCATCCGCCCCGGCGCCGGCCTCGGCGCCGCACTCGACCCCGGCAAGCTCCGGCACTACCGGCAAGACCGCTGAGCCGGAAACCCCCGATGGATCAAGGAGGATTCATGACTGCCACGCATTCCCCCACCGCCGCCGCGTCCGGAGCCAACGCCACCGAACGGTTCAAGAGCGACAAGCTCGCCGGCGTCGCGGGCACCCCGAAGGAACGGGTCAGCCTGCTGGCCCGCGAGGTGCTCGAGGCCGTGCACTCGACGATCCGCAAGCACAAGGTGACCTACGAGGAGTACAACGCGCTCAAGTCGTGGCTGATCAGCGTCGGCGAGGACGGCGAATGGCCGCTGTTCCTGGACGTCTGGGTCGAGCACGTCGTCGAGGACGTCGCCACCGAGCACCGCCAGGGCAACAAGGGCACCATCGAGGGCCCCTATTACGTGCCGGACGCCCCCGAACAGGGCGCGCGCGGTTCGGTCCCCTCGCGGGAGAACGAGCCGGGCACCGCGCTCACCTGGACCGGGCAGGTCACCTCGACCACCGGCGCGGCACTGAGCGGCGCGAAGATCGAACTGTGGCACGCGGACGCGGACGGGCTGTACTCGCAGTTCGCGCCGGACATCCCGGAGTGGAACCTGCGCGGCACGTTCACCGCCGACGACGAAGGCCGCTTCGAGATCCACACCGTGCGCCCCGCGCCGTACCAGATCCCGACCGACGGCGCGTGCGGCAAGCTGATCGCGGCGGCGGGCTGGCACGCCTGGCGTCCGGCGCACCTGCACGTCAAGGTGTCCGCGCCGGGGCACGAACTGCTCACCGCGCAGCTGTACTTCCCGGGCGACGAGCACAACGACGACGACATCGCGTCCGCGGTGAAGCCGGAACTGCTGCTCGACCCGCAGCCGTCCGGCGACGGCGAGACCATCGAGTACGGCTTCGTCCTCGACCCCGCCTGATTCCGCCCTCTGATTCGGCAGGAGACTCATGCTTTACCACGTGCGGATGGACGTCCGCCTTCCCCCGGACCTGGACCCGGCGGTCCGCGACGCCCTCATCGCGCGCGAGAAGGAGTACAGCCAGCAGCTGCAGCGCAGCGGGAAATGGCCGCACATCTGGCGGATCGCGGGCGAGTACGCGAACTACTCGGTGCTGGACGTCGCCGACCACGACGAGCTGCACCAGATCCTCTCGAACCTGCCGCTGTTCCCGTACATGGACATCCAGGTGACCGCCCTCGCGCGGCACCCGTCCAAAGTGGACTGACTCACTCGCCGACCGCGACGACGCGGTCCGCGTGCTCGGCCAGCAGCGGATCGTGGGACGCCACCAGCACCGCCGTCCCGCGATCCGCTGCCTGGCGCAAAGCCGTCAGCACCATCTCCGCGTGCGCACGGTCCTGATGCGACGTCGGCTCGTCCGCGAGCAGCACCAACGGTCCCGCCGCCAACGCTCGCGCCACCGCGCCCCGTTGCTGTTCCCCGCGTGATACCTCGCTCGGCAGGCGGTCGGCCAGCTTCGCCAAGTCCAGGGTTTCCAGCAGTTTCGACTGATCCGGCGGCTCGGTCGCGGTCCGCGCGGCGAAAGCGAGGTTGTCGGCGACCGTCAACTCCTCGAACAGCGCGATCGACTGCGGCACAAAGGCCAGCGCGTGCCACGGCTGCTCTGAAACCGGCGCCTCCGGCATCGGCGGGTGCACAGTGACCGTCCCGCTGTCCGGCGTGTCCCAGCCGCCCGCGATCATCAGCAAAGTGCTTTTGCCCGAGCCGGACGGGCCGGTCAGCGCGACCAGTTCGCCCGCCGTCAGGTCCAGGCTCGTGTGCCGCAGCACCGGCATCCCGCCATGGGAACGGCTTACGTCGGACAGACTGAGCAAGGCACTCACCGGACCCTCCCGTCCACGAGTTCCACCACGTCGTCCGCCGCTTCCGCCAGCACGGGGTCGTGCGTCGCGACCACGACGGTCTGGCCCGCCTCGGCCAAAGCACGGAACGCCTCCGCGACCAATCCGGCCGACGAACGATCCAGTTGCGCGGTCGGCTCGTCCGCCAGCACCGCGTCCGGGTCGCCGACCGTGGCGAAGGCGAGCGCGGTTCGCTGCTGTTCGCCGCCGGAAAGCTGGCGCGGACGGTGGCCGCGGCGGTCGTCCAGGCCCAGCCGGTCGAGCAAGGACAGCGAAAGCCCGGAGCCGCGCATTTTCGCCGCCAGCTCCAGATGTTCTTGCACCGTCAGGTAATCCAGCAGATTGTCGACGGGATTCTGGAACACGTAACCGATCCGCCGCCGCCGTACCGCCCGGCGGGCCCGGGCGGACAACGCGGTGACGTCCGTGCCGCCGACCTCGACCCGGCCCTCGTCCGGCCGTTCCAGGCAAGCCAGCATCCGCAGCAAGGTCGATTTGCCCGATCCGGAAGGCCCGACCAGCGCGGTAATCCGACCGCGCGCGGCGGCGATCGAGACCTCGTGCAATGCGGTCAGCGAACGACCGGCCGTGCGGTAGCTGTGGGTCAATCCGGTACCTCGAACAGCATCAGGCAGTGTTTGATCAGGCAGTGGTTGATCAGGCAGTGTCACGCAACACCTCCGAAGGCAACGCCCGCGCAGCCGCGCGCTGGGCCGCGTAAGTAACGACAAGCGCGACGACCACCGCCGCGAGCAGCAACTGCCCGCCCGGCCCCCACGGAACCGGGATCACGGTGCCCGGCGGTGTCGACGGATCGAGGTCGTAGCCCTCGTAGGTCACCGAGACCGCGATGGCCGCGAACCCGACGCCCACAGCGAATCCGGCCGCCAGCAGCCCGCCGACCTCGTAGGCGAGCGCCCGCCAATGCGCACCCGAGGTGATCCCCATCCGGCGCAGCAGCACGTACGCGCCGCGGCGGGCGCGCGCCCGGGCGTTGAGATACAGCAAGAGTCCAACTAGGACAACCACACCGACCAAAGCGGACACTGCGGTCAGAAACGCGAACGTGTAAGTGACTCCGCCGTACACGCCGTGCGCGGTGACGTCGGTCGCGCGGCTCACCGTCCCGGCCGGAACCCCGGCTTTGCCCAATTCCGGCAGCACCTGCGCCGGATCGCCGCGCGCCCACAGCTCGCGGTGGACGCTCTCTCCGGCGAACTTGGCGAGAATGTCCTTGCGCAGCAGCAATTCCGGGAACCCGGCGCTCTTCCCAGGCAGCTGCGCCACCGTGACGACGCGCAATGGCAGGTCCTTGCCACCGATGCTGAGCGTCGCCTGCTCGGGCGCGTCCGGGACCCCGGCGATGATGCCGACCGGGGTGTCGCCGGACATCTGGTCGAGCAGCTCCGCCAGCGTCGGTCCGCTGAAGTGGTCGTCCCAGAACGCGGCTGAGCCGAAGGTCGCCGGGTCGACGCCGAGCACGTTCACCGTCTTGCTGCCCAGATACGCCGAGTCGTAACGATCGACCAATGTGGACTGTCCACTGAGGCCGGGCGGGATCGCGGCGGGACCGGTCAAATGCACCACGACATCTGAACCGACCACCAGCTGGCCCTCGTCGTCGAGCGTGCGCTGGACGGAGCCGGTGACCGTGGTGGCGAAAATCGAAAGCGCCACCGGGACCGCGGTCGCCCCGACCAGCACGGCCGCCGCAGCCGGCGCCGAAGCAAGCCGTCGCCAGGCCAGGAACGCCACGGCCCGTTCTCGCCGCACCGCGCGTATCCGGGGCAATGTCAGCCGCACGACCCGGGTCACCAGCATCGCCAGCCCCAGCACCAGCAGCAGCGGCACGACGATCAGCCGAGGCGGGATCCGCGCGACCGAACCGGCCTGGCCGAGCCCGGTCTGCGTGCCGTCGCCGAGCGCGAAGTAGCAGACCACCGCGGCGACCAGCGGGAGGATTTCCCACGGCAGATGCCGGATCCGCGAGGTGCGCGCGTCGAACATCGCCCGCGTGCGCAGGACGACCGAACCGGCGATCCCGGCGAGCGTCGCCAGGAACGCGACCGCCGCGCCGCCGATCGAATAGCCGAGCGCGGACGGCGTCACCAGCGGGCTCGGCCCCAGCGCGCTGACCAGCCCGCGCGCGGCGAACCAGCCGCCGACAGTGCCGAGCAGCGCGATGGAACCCAGCTCCAGCAACGCTTTCCCGGCCAGCGCGCCCGGCCCGGCCCCGCGCGCGGACAGCACCGCCAATTCGGCCCGGCGGCGTTCGACCCAGAACGACCCGACCGTCGCCGAGATGACCAGCCCGGTCAGCGACCCGGCGACGCCGATCGGCACGACCGTCGAGGCGAGCGAGGATTCGACCTGGTCAGCCCGGTCGGCGATGCCGCGCAGCGACGAGGTGAACTGCATCCGGCCGCGTTGCGCGAACAGGTCCGGCTGGTTCTCGGTGCGCGCCCGTGCCCGTTCCAGCCCGGCGATGGCGGCCGGCGCGTTCTCCGTGGTCAGCCCGTTCTGGTCGACTGAGGCCTCGAGGAAGCTGCCGAGCCCCGAGTCGGCCGGGGTCAGCCCGAACAGCGCGTCCCGCGACACGAACGCCACCGGGAACACCGGAGCCTCGCTCAGCGGATTCGGCCGGTACAGCGACTGCAGATGACACCAGAACGGCTGGTCAGGCAGCTCGCGCAGGTCCCGGTACACCGCCGCGACCGGCATCGTCGCCACCGGCGCGCCCGGCGGCACGCCCGTCCTCGGCGCCCAGCCGCCCTGGATCACGACCTGGTCGCCCGCGTGCAGCCCGCGCGCCTGCGCGAACTGGCTCGACACCCAGATGCCCGGCTCCTTGCCGCCCTCCAGGACCTGCAGGTGCGCGGCGAAATCGTCCTGGTAGACCAGCCAGGTCGCGGACTGCTCCGGATTCGGCGAGCCCGGCCGGACCGGGTTGACCTTCGCGCTGCTGGAGAGCGTCGACCGCACTCCGGACAGCCGTGGCACGTCCCGGGCGGCGTCACGCGCGACAGCGAGCCGGGCGTCGTCGAGCGCCTTCCCGGTCGGCCCCGTGGCGCCCGGATACGGCTGGGACATCGGCAGGCCGCCGATCCACTCCGCGCCGACCGCCCACTGGCACGCCCGGTTCATCTGGTCGTGCAGGGTCGCGTTCCCGGCCGAGGACAGAAACAGCGCCACCGCCGCGGCGGGCAGCGCGACGAGCACCGCCGCCGCGATGGCGGCCACTACGACCGCTGGTTGCCGCCACCCCGTTTTCGGCGCCCGCGTCCACGGCGTCGCCCCCCACCCACGCATCTGCCGAGTCTGCCACGATCCCCGCACCCGCGGGGCCGCGTTGCCCGATGTCCGTGAAGGGCTCCTTGAGGGAATCTGATTCCCTCAAGGAGCTGTCTCTTATACAC
>NZ_JBHZAG010000152.1:0-14844 GCF_042754125.1 Amycolatopsis sp. NPDC059235 | reverse complement strand
GACAAGCACCCCCAGACCGTCAGCACAATCAAGCTTCGGGGTGCCCCACGCAACCAAGGCGCGCAATGTCGCCGCCAGGCGACGAGCCGCCCCCACCCACCACAAGAACTCAGCGAAAAGCCGGATAAAACGCCAAATCAGCATGCGGCCCCAACCGAGCAGCCAGCGCAGCAGCAACCCGCGTCGAATGCTCAGCAACCTCAGTCATCCGCGAATAACCCGCATGCCGAGCCAGCTCACGCCACCACGTAACCAGCGCCGCCTCCCGGCTGACCGGCGTGGCATGCCTGCTCAAGTCAAGATGCGGAAGCAGATCCCGCGTCACCTGCCAGACCTGCAACATCTCGCTGACAGTGAGCTGCCTGGCCAGCTCGACGTCATCCGCGAACGACGGCCACACGTCAACGATCTCAGCCCGCCAAGCAGCGATCATCGCCTCGCTCATCCCCGCAGGCAGCGCCATCGCACGCGGATCGGACACGAACGGCAACCGCAGGCAAGAAGCATCCACCAGCGCAGTGCGGACTCGCCCGCGCTCAAAGTCCAGAAACCGCACCCCGGACCCGGTGACCAGGTTGTTCTCCGGAGCGAGCTCGACCGGGCTGAACGCCCGGAAGGCAGCCGACCGAGCCTGGGCGACAGCTTCGCCGACCCGTTCGCGGACGGCCTCCGGAACCGGCACGTCGAGCAGCTCGGAGAGAAGCTCTTCAACGTCGTCAGCCAGCCCCGACAAACCGTCGTTGTCGGTTCGCACCGGCCCGCCCAGCCGCCGCAGCAAAGCATTGAAATCAGCCTCGCGACTGGCAGTGCTGGCGTGCAAACGCCCCAGCGACCGCGCCCACGACAACAGAGCCCGCTCAGCCGCACGAGAGTCCCGAGCAGCCAGCTTGTCCTGCAAAGTAGGCGCCCGGCCCAGGTCCTCGATCACCAGCACCCGATGCCCGCCGTCGTGAGCCAGCAGCTCAGGACACATCCGCTCGTCCGGAGCCAACGCGGTGAACAGCTGATAGCTCACGGCTTCCTGGGCGAACGGATCGACCCGACCGGGCTCCGGCGGATCGGGATAGTGCTTGACCACCAAAGTCCGCGGCAGCGCGAACGAGGACGACACGACCCTCGCCCGGACGACTGTCGCCGGACCGCTGCCGGAGAGATGCTCCGGCGAAACCAGCGTGATCGCGCTCCCGAACCGGCGCGTGAGCACCGCCTCGCCCGCCGCGACGGCCGCGGCGACGGCGAGTTCCCCGGCTTCCGCCCGGACTCCGGCGTCGCCGGCGGAGGAGGTGTCGACTGTCATTGTCACCGACCCTACTCGTGACTGAGCAACCATGACCACAACGTTCCGGGCGCCGGGACGCGCCCGGATTCACCCACGGGAAAGCGGACGCAGCAATGCCTCGGAACGTTGCTTGCGTCGGCGAACTATCAGCACAATGGCCGCAGCAAGAACGATTCCGAAGAGGTTGACCAGCAGCTGCAGCACCGAAAAACCGGCCCGGTCCCACCGCCCCGCGACGGCCGCGACCATCGCGTAACCGGCCGCCGGAACGGTCGTCACCGAAATGAACACGCCGACGAGCGCGGCCGATTTCGCCGACGTCATCGCGAGCATTCCGGCCGCCCCGGCGAGCAATGCCACCACGAACGAGGCGGGCCCGACCTGGTACACGAAATCGACCTGGTGGTTGTTGACGATCGCGTGCGGGTCGAAGAGCCCGGCCGTGCTGCCGAGCAGGACGCCGAGCAGCGTGATCGCCATGGAGAGCGGGAATCCGACCGCCAGCGCCACCCCGGCCCGGCGCACCAGGTCCCAGCGGCCCAGCACCACTCCGACCGCGATCGCGGCGAGCGGGCCGAACTCGGGCCCGACCACCATCGCGCCGACGATCGTCACCGACGAGTCGGTGAGCACGCCGACCGCGGCGAGCAGGCACGCGATGGCGAGGAACGCCTGGAACGTGGCGTTCCACCGCGATTCCTCGCCGGTGCGGCCGAGCAGCTCCTGCCACACGACCGCGTCCGCGCCCTCGCCGGGAGCGGCTTCCTCGGCCGCGTCGGCGGCATCGGAAAGCGCTGTGTCCAGCGATTCCATGGTGATGCCGCCGCTGCGGTCGAGACCGAGCGTGCACAGCGCGTCGACGATGTCGTCCGCCGCTTCGCGCGCGATGTCCGCCTCGATGAGGTCGCCCTCGGGCGAGACGGACGCCCCGCGGTGCACGATCAGGTGCGCCGCGCCCGGATGGGTGCGCAGCAGCTCCAGCGTCTCGTCAGTGCGCTCCGGCGGGCAGATCGCCCTGAGGTGCAGCACTAGCCCACCCCGCCCCGCCGGGCACCTTCGACGGACACGCTGTCCGCGGCCACTACTTCTCCTGTGCGGCAGCCGGTTTGCTCTGCGGGACAACCGGTTTCGCGTCGATCCCGGCTTCCTTGCGCTGCTGCGCGGTGATCGGCGCGGGCGCCGCGGTGAGCGGGTCGTAGCCGCCGCCGGTCTTCGGGAACGCGATCACGTCGCGCAGCGAGTCGGCCTTGGCCAGCAGCATCACGATGCGGTCCCAGCCGAACGCGATGCCGCCGTGCGGGGGCGCGCCGAACTGGAACGCCTCGAGCAGGAAGCCGAACTTCTCCTGCGCTTCCTCCTCGCCGAGGCCCATCAGCGCGAACACGCGCTTCTGGACGTCCTCGCGATGGATACGGATCGAGCCGCCGCCGATCTCGTTGCCGTTGCAGACGAGGTCGTAGGCGTAGGCGAGCGCGTTGCCCGGGTCCTGCTCGAACTTGTCGATCCACTCCGGGGTCGGCGAGGTGAACGCGTGGTGCACGGCGGTCCACTTGCCGGAGCCGACCGCGACGTCGTCGCCGATGTCCTCGACCGGCGCGAACAGCGGCGCGTCCACGACCCACACGAACGACCAGGCGTCCTCGTCGATCAGGCCGAGCTTGCGGCCGATCTCGTCGCGTGCGGCGCCGAGCAGCGGCTGGGCGGCGGAAACCTTGCCCGCGGCGAAGAAGATGCAGTCGCCGGGCTTCGCGCCGGCGGCCTCCGCGACGTTCGCGCGCTCGGTCTCGGACAGGTTCTTGGCGACCGGGCCGCCGAGCGTGCCGTCCTCGTTGACCAGGACGTACGCCAGGCCCTTCGCGCCGCGCTGCTTCGCCCACTCCTGCCAGGCGTCGAGCTGACGGCGCGGCTGCGAGGCCCCGCCCGCCATGACGACCGCGCCGACGTACGGAGCCTGGAACACGCGGAACGGCGTGTCGGCGAAGAAGTCGGTGAGTTCGGTGATCTCGAGGTCGAAGCGCAGGTCCGGCTTGTCGGAGCCGTACTTCGCCATCGACTCGCGGTAGGTGATCCGCGGGATCGGGGTGGCGATCTCGTGGCCGATCAGCTTCCAGAGCGACTTCACGATCGCTTCGCCGACCGCGATGACGTCGTCCTGCTCCACGAAGCTCATCTCGATGTCGAGCTGGGTGAACTCGGGCTGCCGGTCCGCGCGGAAGTCCTCGTCGCGGTAGCAGCGGGCGATCTGGAAGTAGCGTTCCATGCCGCCGACCATGAGCAGCTGCTTGAACAGCTGCGGCGACTGCGGGAGCGCGTACCAGGAGCCGGGCTTGAGCCGCGCGGGCACGAGGAAGTCGCGGGCGCCTTCCGGGGTGGAGCGGGTCATCGTCGGCGTCTCGATCTCGACGAAGTCCTGCCCGTGCAGCACCTCGCGCGCGATGCGGCTGACCTCGCTGCGCAGCCGGATGGCGGCCGCCGGACCGCTGCGGCGCAGGTCGAGGTAGCGGTACTTGAGCCGGACCTCCTCGCCGACGTCGACCCGGTCGTCGATCGGGAACGGCAGCGGAGCGGCCTCGGACAGCACGACGAGCTCGGTGGCGAGCACCTCGATGTCGCCGGTGGGGATGTCGGGGTTCGCGTTGCCCTCCGGCCGCTGCGACACCTCGCCGACGACCTTCACGCAGAATTCGGAGCGCAGCGCGTGCGCGCGCTCGGCCATCTCGCCCTCGCGGAACACGACCTGCGCGACGCCGCTGGCGTCCCGGAGATCGATGAAGATGACTCCGCCGTGATCGCGCCGCCGCGCCACCCAGCCGGTGAGGGTGACGGTCTGACCGGCCTGCCCGGCACGCAGAGTGCCGGCTTGATGAGTGCGGAGCACTGCGACTGCTCTCCCTAGGTCCACGAAGTTCGGGTGCGGCGGCGTGTCCGGGTGTTTCGCCGAGCACGCATTTCGCCGGATACAGAGGCTAACGAACCCGGTGTTGAGGGGCGCGGGCAGGTTTGGGTCGGGTGGTGGGGGCGGGTGTGGAGGGGCGGCGGGTTCTGGCGGTGGGCGGGCGTGGAGGGGTGAGTTGGGTTAGCGGGAGAGGCGGGGCTGGAGAGGTGCGCGGGGTTACGCGGTCTAGGTCAGGCCACGCGGCCGGGACGACAGCGAGTGCTCAGGTGGCAGCGCGGGACGCGCGGGGCGACAGATTCGCCTGGTGGAGCGGGCTCGATGGGTGGTTCGGGTTAGCGGCAAAGGCAGGCGGGAGCGGTCCACGGTGACGCGGGCTAGGTCAGGCCGCGTGGCCGGAGGCAGCAAGGGCCCAGATGGCAGAGCTGGCCACGCGCGGCGACAGATTCGGCTGGCGGGGCGGGCTCGATGAGGTGGCTCGGGCTAGCGGGAGGGGCAGGCAGGCGCTGCACGTGGAGACGCGGGATGGCCCGCTGGTCGCCGCGCGTTTCGCAGCGATCCGCGGGCGGGCGGCCCCCGGGCCCGCCCGCCCGCGCCGAAGCAGGGTTTGTCCGATCGGCCGCCTCGCCGCAGGGATCGCACGGCTGGCTCCGGGACGCCTGCGTCAATCGCACGGCGGCCTCCAGGACGCCCGCGTCAATCGCACGGCTGGCCACGGCACGCCCGCGTCACGGGATCGCCAGCCGCTCCCTGCGGCGGGGCCAGCTCTGCGCCGCCACCAGCAAGCCACACGCCCCCCGGCAAGTCACAAGAGCCGCAGTTGCTCCGCCTCCCCCGCTCGTTGTTCGGGCATCGTCGTCGCATCCGCGGCCCGGGCTTCCTCTGGCCGGTCCGGCTCAGCCCGGGTTTCCGAATGCGCCCGAGGCGCCCGAGGGTCCAGCCCGTGTCGTCGCAGCAGTGGGGCGACCACCGTGGCCAGGCGTTCTCGGTAGCCGCGGTCGGCGTAGCTTCCCCTGGCGTACAGGCGGCGGTATCGCGGGGCCAGCTCCGGGTACTCCCGCTTCAGCCACTCCGCGAACCACTCCCGCGCGCCTGGCCGGAGGTGCAGCGGCAGCACCGTCACCCTGGTCGCGCCGGCTTCGGCGAGTTGGGCGAAAAGCGGGTCGAGCGCCTCGGGCGAATCCGTCAGGTACGGCAGCACCGGTGCGACCATCACGGAGCACGGCAGCCCTGCCTCGGCGGCTTTGCGGATCAGGTCCAGGCGGGCGCGCGGGGTGGGGGTGCCGGGTTCCAGGCGGCGTTGCAGGTCGCCGTCCAGCAGGGCCAGTGACACTGCCAGGTGCACCGGGATGTCCTTGCTCACCGACTCCAGCAGCGGCAGGTCCCGGCTCAGCATGGTGCCCTTGGTGAGGATCGAAAGCGGCGTCCCGGAATCGGCGAGTGCGCGGATGATCCCGGGCATCAGCCGGTACCGGCCTTCGACGCGCTGGTACGGGTCCGTATTCGTGCCCATCGCGACCGGTTCTCGTTGCCAGCTCGGGCGTTTCAGTTGCGCGGACAGCACTTCCGGGGCGTTGACCTTCACCACGACCTGGGTGTCGAAATCCCGGCCGGCGTCGAAATCCAGGTAGGTGTGGGTGTTCCGGGCGAAGCAGTTGTGCGACACCATCCCGTCGGCGACGAAATCGCTGGTGCCCGTGGTGATGTCGAACAGCGGCAGCTCCAGCCCCAGCGGCGAGACGCTCGTGACCGTGCGCCGGACGCCGCCGATGACGGTGCCGTCCAGCGAGCGTTTCCATTGGACCGCCGGGTCGACCAGGTGCAGGAAACGCAGCACCTCGCCGGTGCCGCCGGTGAGCCGGGCTTGCCTGCGGCCGGGGTGCTGGCGGTGGCCGACGGTGTCGTAGCCGAACGAGAACCGGTCCAGCGCGGCGAACAGCATGTCCACCACTTCGTTCTCGTCGTGCGCGATGGAGAGCGTGCCGCGCCGGTAGCCGCCGGCCAGGTCGAACAGTCCGGCCAGGAATCCGCGCGCCCAGTGGGCGTCCGGCTCCCTCGGGATGCGCATGAAGCCCACTGACGAGCCGAAATCGGGCAGGTAGGCCAGCGCTCGCGAGGCGGCGTCCGATTCCGCGGCGAAACCGCCGGAGCGCAGCATTCCGCAGAGGTACCCCGCGCGGTAGCCGAGCGTGTCGTCCGGCGTGCGGGCGAACCGGCCGGCGCCGACCAGTTCCGTGCCGGGTTCCAGGTGCGGACGTTGTGCGGTGCCGAGTTTGCTGCCGGTGACGTACTTCCAGCCGCGCGCGCTGAGGAACCGGTGGTCCGGTCCGGCGACGATCCGCGTGCCGTCGTCGAGCGTGACGCGGTACGCCGGACGCACCGTGGTCCAGTGCGCGAGCACTTCGGTGGGCACGAGCCGGCGCGCGACGCCGTGCCCGCGCGTGCCCATGATCCGGTCGCCCACGCGCAGGTCGGCGATCGGCTTCGAGCGGCCGTCGGCCATCAGCACCGGCGTGTCGCCTTCGAGGCAGTACGTGCACGCGTGCGAACACCCGCGATACGGATTGACCGACCACCGGAACGGCACCGCGGACGACTCGGGCACCCGGTTCAGCACGGACCGGGCGCGCACCTCGTGAAAGGTGACGCCGCCGAACTCCGGCGCCCGCACCGAGCGCACCACATCCCCGAAGGCACCGAGACCGGGGAGTGCCGGCTCCTCCTTCCCCGCTCGCAACTGTTCCCAACGCACCCCAACAGTCGAACACATGTTCTAAAGCCGTGTCAAACATATGTTCGAACACCCCTCGAACGAGCGAGGCGGAAGCTCAGCCGGAGAACCGCTCCAAGGCGCGGATCTTGTTCGTCGCGTCGAGAGCCGCCACCTTGTACGCCTCGGACAGCGTCGGGTAGTTGAACACCGCGTCCACCAGGTAATCCACCGTCCCGCCGCAGCCCATCACCGCCTGTCCGATGTGCACGAGGTCCGTCGCGCCGGTGCCGAATACGTGCACTCCCAGCAACTTCCGGTCCGCCGTCGACACCAGCAGCTTCAACATCCCATAGCTGTCACCGGAAATCTGGCCGCGCGCCAGCTCCCGGTACCTCGCGATGCCGACCTCGTAGGGCACCGACGACGACGTCAGCTGAGCCTCGGTCGCACCCACATACGAGATCTCCGGGATCGTGTAAATCCCGATCGGCTGCAACGCGCCGATGTCGTTCGCCGGCTCGCCGAACGCGTGGTAGGCGGCGAGACGACCCTGGTCCATCGACGTCGCCGCGAGCGCCGGGAAGCCGATCACGTCGCCGACCGCGTACACGTGCTCGACCGAAGTCCGGTAGTGCTCGTCGACCTCCAGCCTGCCGCGTTTGTCCGCGCCGAGGCCCGCGTTCTCCAGCGTCAGCGCGCCGGTCATGCCCTGGCGGCCTGCCGAGTACATCACCGCGTCCGCCGGGATCCGCTTGCCGCTGACCAGCGTCGTCACGGTGGCGTCGTCGGAGACCGCGACGTTCGCGACCTTCTCGCCGAACCGGAACGTGACGCCGAGGTCGCGCAGCTGGAACTTCAGCGATTCCACGATCTCGGGATCGCAGAAGTCGAGCATCTGGTCGCGCTGCTCGACCACGGTCACCCGGGAACCGAGCGCGGCGAACATCGACGCGTACTCGATCCCGATCACCCCCGCGCCGACCACGACCAGCGAGGACGGGATCGTCTCCATCGCCAGGATCTCGTCCGAGTCGAGCACGCGCGCGGCGTCGAAGTCGACGTGGTCCGGCCGCGCGGGACGGGTGCCGGTCGCGATCACGACGTAATCGCCGGTGATCGTGCGCCGGTCGCCGCGGTGTTTGCCGTCGACCAGGACGGTGTGCGGATCGGCGAACGAGCCGATGCCGCCGATCAGGTCGACGTGGTTGCGCAGCAGCTGCGCGCGCACCACCTGCACCTCGCGCCCGATGACGTGCTGCGTGCGCGCCATCAGGTCCGCGATGGTGATGTCCTGTTTCACCCGGTAGCTCGCGCCGTACAGCTCGCGCTGGTTCATCCCGGTCAGGTACAGCACGGCTTCGCGCAGTGTCTTGGACGGAATGGTGCCCGTGTTGACGCACACGCCGCCGACCATGTCGTGCCGGTCGACGACGGCGACTTTCTTCCCCAGTTTCGCCGCCGCGATGGCGGCTTTCTGCCCTCCCGGGCCCGAGCCGATGACGATGAGGTCGTACTCGTATTCGCTCACGGCCCCGAGCCTGCGCACTCGCGGCGGTCCGCGCAAGTCCTCACGACCGGGTCGTCACCGGCTTGTCAGCACCAATTCAGCTGGTCAGGACCGCAAAGCGCCCCGGCGGCGGTGGAGATCGGCGACTGACCCGAGCGCCGCGTCGAGCTCCTCGCGCAGCAAAGCTGCTTGCTGCGCGGCCACGTCCTCCCCCAGCAACGCGGCGACTCGCCCCTCCTCCAGCAGCGCCAACGCCTCCCACGGCGACGACGCCAGCTGTCCGCTCAGAACACCCGCGTCAGGCGGTGACAGCTGCTCGGCCAGACCAGCCGTACCGGCGGCGATCAGCGCGGCGACGACCAGGTGCGGCTGGGCATCCGCACCCGCGAAGCGGAACTCCAGCCGTGGCGCGGACGACGACCCGCACAGCCGGATCGAGGACGTCCGGTCATCCGGCCCCCAGCGCAGTTCGCGCGGCGAGAACGGAGCGGTGCGCAGCCGGACGTAGCTGTTCCACGTCGGAGCCCACACCGCGGACAACGCCCGCGCGTCCCGCAGCACTCCGGCCAGAAAAGCGCCCAACGCGAACGGAAACCCGACCGGTCCGTCTGAAGTGGACAGTGACAGGTGGACGTGGCAGGAATTCCCCTGACCGGCCTCCGGCGCGGCCAGATAGTCGGCCCGCACACCATGTGCGGCGGCTACCCGCCGGGTCGCCATCTGCAGCAACAACGCATCATCGCAGGCCGCGAGCGCGTCACGATGGCGCAGGACGACCTCGTACTGACCCGGGTGACACTCCGCCCGCGCCGATTCCTCGCCGAGACCGGCCGTCGCGGAGCGCAGATCGGACAGCAGCGGCGCGAGGCGTTCGGTGCCGCCGACGGCGTAGTCCACGCCGTGCCCGGTAAGCGGATCTCCTTCCAGGTTCCGGAAAACCACCTCGTGCTCGATCCCGATCGACGGAACCAGCCCGTGTTCTTCCAACCGCGCCAGCTGCGTCCGCAACACCGTCCTAGGTGCGAGCCCCGCTGGTTCGCCGGACGGGAACGCCGCGTCTCCGACGACCGCCCAGGTCTGGTCGCCGAGCGGGAACGCCGTCGCCGCGTCGAGGTGCACGCGCAGGTCGCCGAACCCGCCGAGATACGGCTTCAGCGGGCCGGTCTCCGGCAGCGGCTCGCGCTCCGGCGTCCAAGCGAAGATGTAACTGCACACGCCGTATCCGCTGTCCAGCACCTCGGCGGCGAACGGCGCGGCCAGTTCGACCGCCGCGAACCGCGCGTGCGGATCAGGCACCAAAAGCATCAGCCGAGCGCCGTCCTCGGCCAGCACCCGACGCAGCACCTCCGCCGCCGCCGAACCCGCTTCCGCGCGTACGGCCAGCGATCGCGGCCCGGCCGGACGGTCGAACGGGCTCACCAGGCACCGTCCGGGTCGGGCGCGTGCAACGGGTTGGGCACGCGGCCCCAGCGGACGTCGAACTCGTCGTCGCGCTCGACCTTGTCGAAACCCTGTCCGGCGAGGTGCTCACGGTTGAGCGTGACGCGTTCGACGTCCGGCGCGAACAGCCGGCAAGCGTCGAATCGCTCAGCCACGTCAGGGTTTTCGTCGCGATAGCGGCCGACCACCTCGCGCACCAACGCCCAGAAGTCGCCGCGGGCCAGGTCGAGATCATCCAGCAGCAACTCCGCCCAAAACCGCAGCTGACCGGAGAAGACGGAGCTGAACAACGACTGGGCGAGCAGGTGCGCGGGCCAGCGCAGCATGTCGGCATCGGCGTCCGGCGGAAGGTCCGCGTAGCAGGGCAGTTCCTCGTCCATCAGGTCGACGCCCTGTGCGAAGTCCTTGATCGCGACGCGCAAGGGGCGCCCGTCCGCGTCCACCACCAACACCAGATTCTGGCCGTGCGGGCAAAATCCGACGCCGTACTGGAGCAGCCAATGCAACAACGGTGTGAGCAGCAGGTCCAACAGCCGCGACAACCACGCCTCCGCACCGTCACCGGACTGCGCGATCAGCCTGGTCAGCACGGTCTCGCCGGCTGCGTCGCGGTACGGCAGCGCGGCGAACGAAATCGCTTGCTCCCCGTCGGCGAGCCGGGCGACGAGGGGCTCGCGCCACAACGCACCGAGCGTCTCGTGGAACCGGTACGGCAGTTCCTCCAGCGAGCCGAACAGCGGATGCCGCACCGAAACGCTCGCGACCTCGCCGAGCAGCTCGAAGCGGTACTTCCCGGACAGCAGCGGGTCGGCCGCGTCGATCCCGCGCAGCCATTCGGTGACCGACGGCCCGGCGAGCGTCGCCGCCGAGTTCAGGCCGCGGTAGACGAGCGTATTGCGCACGGAGACAGCGGTTTTCACGTCACGGCGGCCGGGCCGTGACCGGTTGGCCAAGGTCCGTACGGTCTGATGCGGACGGTAGACGTCGCCGCTCTCCCCCAGCTCGGCCATCCGGCCGGTCGCCAGTTCGGCGGCGTAAAGCGTGCCGATGATTTCGTCCGCCTGCCAAGGATGCACCGGCACCCAGACGTAGTCGGCGAGAGCTCCGAGACGAGCCGTGCGGGCAGTGAACTCGGCGCGGGTCTGGTCGTCCAGTTCCTCCCGCAGCAGAGTTTCCGCGTCGAGCCCGGCCACGCTGCGGAACTGCGCGAGATCGCGATGCACGGCGTACCAGCGCAGCCGGATGTCGGCGCCGGACTCGGGCGCGTAACGCGCGCGGTCGCGGGCGGAAAACCCTACGCGGCCCTTGTTGAGCACCAGCCGAGGATGGCCGGTGAGATGGCCGTCGGCGAGGTTGTAGTCCATCGTGGACAGTGCGGCGGCGGTCGGTGCGCGGAGCAGCCGGGTCGCCTCGTTGGCGACTGTCGAGGTCAGCTCGGCCAGGACGTCAGCGAGCCGGAGGCCGGTGAGCCCGAGCCGTTCCCGCGCGTCGACGACCAGTGTGCGCGGGTCGTCCGCCGGAGTCTCCAAGCCGTTGGCGAGCCGGATTGCGCTGCCGGGCAACACTGTCCACGATTCGAACGCGCCTCGGCGTGCCTCGAAGCGGTACGAAACGTCGCCAGGCAGGTCGAGTCGCCAGCTGCGATGCCCCGCCCGCGTCGGCTCGCCGGGCGTCGGCACCAGCATCGCTTCGTAGGACAACTCGCCGAGCATCTTGTGCGTGACGAGCGAGCCCGCGGCCCGCCAAGCGGCGTCGTCGGTCAGGGTCACTGGTCCTCCGTCTGGTCGAGGCCGAACGTGGTGAACGCCGTCCGTTCGGGCAGGTCGTACACCGGTTTTCCGCATACCGCGTTGAGAATCGCCGCGGCCCGCCACGCGCCGAGCCCGAGATCCGGCGCGCCGGGGCCGTGCGTGTGGCGTTCCGCGTTCTGCACGAACAACGGCCCCGGCACGTCGAGCTCGACGCGATAGTCGGCACCGATCACGAGCCGCCCTTGGGCGTCGCGGCGGACCGCGTGGCCGAGACCTTCCAGCAGCGGCCCGGTCGGCGTCTCCGCGTAGCCGGTGGCAGCTACCACGGCGCACGTCCGATGCACCGCGGTTGTTCCTTGCTGGACATGCCGCAGCCCCAGCTCGATCCCGTCGCCGACGGTCGCGGACACCACCTCGACGCCCGGCGTCAGCACCGCACCTGGCCAGCCGCCGCCGATGCTCCGGCGGTACAGCTCGTCGTGAATCTCGGCCATCGTCTCGGCGTCAATCCCTTGGTAGAGCTGCCATTGCGTCGGAAGAAGCTGGTCGCGGACCGCTTCGGGAAGGCCGTGGAAGTACGCCGTGTAGTCCGGGGTGAACTGCTCCAAGCCGAGCTTCGAGTACTCCATCGGCGCGAAGGCATTAGTGCGCGCGAGCCAGCGCAGACCGTCCATAGTGGACCGCGAACGCAGCAGATCGAGAAACACCTCGGCTCCCGATTGCCCGGAACCGACGACCGTCACCGAATCCGCTGCGAGCAGCTCGGATCGGCGGGCGAGGTAGTCCGCGGAGTGCAGCGCGAGCACGTCGGACGCGGAAACCAAGGGCTGCAACGGTTCCGGCACGCTCGGCTGCGTGCCGACGCCGAGCACGACCGCCGCCGCCAGCACCGGTTCCGCGCCCTTGACGGTCAGCTCGAACGCCTCCTCGCTGTCGATCCAACGCAGCCCGGCGACCTCGTGCCCGAACCGGCACGACGCCAGCCGGGACGCCGCCCAGCGTCCGTAATCGTCGTACTCGGCGCGCGGCAGATGGAACCGCTCGGCGAAGTAGAACGGCAGCAACCGGCCGCGTTCGCGCAGGTAGTTGAGGAAGGAATGGCGGCTGGTCGGGTCGACGAGCGTCACCAGGTCGGCGAGGAACGGGACCTGCAGCGTCGCGCCGTCCAGGAGCAGCCCGGGGTGCCAGCGGAACTCAGGGCGCGCGTCGAACAGCACGACTTCCAACTGGTCGAGCGGATCCGCCAGCGCGGCCAGAGACAGGTTGAACGGCCCGATTCCGACCCCGGCGACGTCGTAGCGCCTCACGACGCGACCGGGCTTTCCCGCGTGACGCTCATGCGCAGGTCCGCGGCGACGGTGTCCACCGCGTCGAGCAGCGTCCGGTAGTCAGCGGGTTTGGTGTGCGGATGCAGGAGAGTGAGCTTGAGCCACAGCTGCGAAGCACCGTCCGGACCGGTCGGCAACGCGCCGCGGCCGATCACCGCGGTGCCGTCTTCCAGCAACGTGCGCCGTACCTGCGCGACCAGGTCGTCCCCAGCCGACCCCGGCAACTCGTCCGCCGCCACCGGCCGAAAGACCACTGTGGACAGTTCAGGTGCTCCCCAAGACCGCAGCGCAGGATGGTCCTCGACCATCGCGTGCACGCCGGAAGCGTTGGCACAGCAGCGTTCCACCAGCGCACCGATCCCGGACGTGCCGAGCGCGCGCAGCGTGACCGCCATCCGGAACGCGTCCGGACGCCGGGACGTGCGCAGCGAACGGCCGAGCAGATCAGGCAGTCCGGCTTCGGTGTCGTCGTCGGCGTTGAGGTACTCGGCACGGACGGTGAGCGCCTGCAGATCAGTCTCGGCGCGCGCTGCGAAGACGCCAGCAGCGACCGGTTGCCAGCCGAATTTGTGCAGGTCAAGTGCGACCGAGTCGGCCAGCTCCAGACCAGCGACACGGGAGCGGAGGCTTTCACTGCAGAGCGCGAGACCGCCGTACGCCGCGTCGACGTGCAGCCGCGCTCCGGTCCGGCGGCAGATCTCGGTAATCTCCGGCAACGGGTCGATCCGGCCGGTGTTCGTGGTGCCAGCGGTCGCGACGACTACGGCCTGCGCGCCAAGCGGCGCCAACGCCTCGGCCAGCGCGGACGGCACCATCCGGTCGTCCGCACACGGCACCACGACCGGCGCGGGGAGCCCAAGCAGCCATGCCGCGCGGGCGACGCTGTGATGCGAATTCGCCCCGCAAACCGGTCGCATGACACCGGATTCCCGGGCGAGCAGGAGGCCGAGGAGGTTGGATTCGGTGCCGCCGGAGGTGATGACCGCGTCTGGACGGGCGGCGTCTGGGTAGCAGAGCCGGGCGAGGCCGGTGGTGAACTCGCGCTCGATCTCGCTCGCGACCGGGGCCTGGTCCCAGGAGTCCATGGACGGGTTCAGCGCGGAGGCGACGACGTCAGCGGCGACGGAAACCGCCAGCGGCGGGCAATGCAGATGCGCGGCGCACGCCGGGTCGGCGGGATCGGCGGATCCGGCGGCGAGCAGGGCAGACAGCTCTTCCAGGGCTTGTTCGGCGCCCACTCCGTGCCGCGCGAGCCCGGAGGACTGGCCGCGGGCGAGCGCCGCCGCCACCGCGGCCGGGCCACCGGCCGGAACCGGACCGCCGCGTTCCGCCGTGCCCGCCGCCATCCCGCGCAATGCCGCGGGCAGCAACTGGGCCAGCCGGTCCGCGCCGCCGAAACCTCCGGCCAGCCACTCCGCCGAAGCCACGCCGGACCGGGAGGCCGCCGGCACTGAGGGCGCATCCGCCATGGAACCGCCTTTCTTAGGGTAACCTTGCCTTACCCTGCGCAACAATACGGATACCCACCGACAGCCCGCGACCGGGGCAGCCCATGCCCAGCATCCTGGGCAAACCGCATCCGACGCGTCGCCCATTCAGGAGGCGCCCCCTCCCCCAAACGCCGCAGCACCGGCGACCGCCCAGCCCGTCCCCGCACAAAAACGGCCGGCACCCCGCAAGGAGCACCGGCCGTTCTCGGAAACCTCAGCGCTTCAAAACCAGCCCCCACACCCGCTCGAAACCACCACCGCCCGTCGCCAGCACCGACGTCGTCACCCATTGTCCACATAGGACCAAACGCCGCCATGAATCACGAGCGGCCCAGCCAGTCCGCGATCACTCCCACCCGCACCCAACCAACTGGACCGAAACGCGGGATCGCGTCGGCGTGTCGAGGAGCAGCGTGCACGGCCCCCCGGGCCGGGCGCGCTGC
>NZ_JBHZAG010000151.1:8643-14951 GCF_042754125.1 Amycolatopsis sp. NPDC059235 | reverse complement strand
CGCAGAAGCGAACAGCGCAGATGACGACCAGTATCAACCATCCACAGTAGACAGTGATCAACGCTGCTTCAGAATCTCTAGGTCGCAGGTTCGAGTCCTGCCGGGGGCACAAACTGCCTGGTCAGGGGAATCCCTGACCAGGCACAGCTTCTACCCGGGTGGTCGAACCGTCCGCAAACCCACGACAGTGGCGAGCGCGCCCAGTCGTCTCGAGACAAGCCCGTGGCGCGCGGCAGCACCCCTGCGCCGCTCCGGCCGTACGGTGCCGCCACCCGCCATCACGACGCCTCAACCAGGCCGAAACGCATTCGTGATCTTGCCCTCAGCCAGCCAGCACCCGCCAGGAACGTCTATGCCCGACCAACCGCACGCCGGCCGACGGTCGCGGAACGGAGCCGCCCGAGCTCTCTTCGAGGAAGCCCGCCGCGCCGGACTCGTCCAACGGCACCTGCGCAAACTCCATCACCTCGCCCGGCATCCAGGCTCACCGACAGCAAGCACACCGCCACCAGCCGCAGCCCCACCGACTGCCGATGCGGCACACTCGGCCACCGCCCCAACACACCAGCCACCCCGGGCACGCCGACGAAGACGCCCACCAGCAGAGCAACTCGCGCTCGGCATCGATCTTGCCCACCAGCCGACACCGCCGCCGCGCCGACTGTCCACAGAGGCCGCCTCATCAGACGAAGCCGCCTAACCGCCAACCAAAACAGAACCGTTCACTTCGAGCCCGGCGAGGTCTCACCCCTCCCGGCTTCGGCGAGGCACCCGCCGGCACCCGATGCCGCCTCCGGACACGGACCCTGCCTGACGGACTTCCGCATGCCCGAACCCGGCCGAATCCCGCGGACCAGCCCGGCCAAGGCCGGTAAGGCAAAGGCACGCGGGCCAAGGGGGCATGCATCTTCAGCAGCCGAAGTCTTCACCGAGCCATCTAGCCGACCCGCGACGCGAAGGCACCAGCGAACGTCGCCCCGCCAGTGGTACGGCCGCGGCGTGCGCCGGGCAAGTCCTGCATCTCGCAGCGCGAGGCACCGGGCCGACGACGCGCCAGCCCCGCCTGGAACACCGACGTCAACAACGCAATCCGACACGGCTTCCGCGCTTCGCAGCTCCAACTCAAGCGTGCACGAACACGTCCGAGGCAATGGTGAGCGGCGGCCGCCCTGCCACGAAGACTTCGGCAAAAGACAGCATCGACGAGGCTGCGCCTGACCTTGACGAAGCCGAGCGGTAGCAAACCAGAGCCGACCGTGGCAGCCGCCGCGCGGAAAACAGAAGCGGCGAGGCAGCCACCGCCGCTTCACCGCGGTCGGCTCCCGTTGCCTGCAAGATGTTCGCAGATCCCCGCGGCCAGCGTCTGCAGAAGAGGGCAGCCGACTTCCTTCTCCTGGCGAGCTTTCGCTCGAACAGCAGTGGCCTCAGTCGCATATTTCCTTCGCCCGAGCCAGCGCCTCTCGCCTGATTCGCTTCGTGGCCCCCGCAGAAGCTAGATATTCGAGCACCTGCCGGTGAGAAGAAAGTTTCGCGGCACGCAACTGCAGCCAGTGCGACCAGTTGTCCATCAAGTTCGGTTCGACAGCGTCGCTCGATCCCGAAACTAGCTCCTCGAGCACCGACAGCTCCACCATTCTCGCCCGGGCGAAATCTTGTGAAGCACCAACAGGAAGTACGCCTACCGCTCTCTCGCGAAGCGACCTTGGACCTTGCTCCAGCAAGCTCAAGACAACCGAAGTCGCCATGACCCTGTCTGGCTCGCGGCCAATCAATGCGATCAGCTGATCGATCTCGCTGTCAAGCCGCATAGCCCGGAAATACACATCCCAGCGGGCGTGCCCGCTTTCGAATTCGCTTGCTCCGACCCCTATCTCACGCGCGAACTTCCGCAGATCGCGCACGAAAATTTCGTCGAGCATCAGCATTCTCCCGGACCACCAGGGCAACGAACCGTCATGTTCTCACCGACAAGACGCCCAACGGCTCCAGCATCCCCGACCACTGCTCGCCGCCAGTCCGCGACCATCCTCTCCGCAGGCCGGGTCGTCACGGCCGTCCGAAAGAAGACCGTCATCGCCGACTCGATCGGAGAGCCTCTTCCCACACTCGAGTGAAATACGCGGCATCGATGCCCCTCGGGAGAAACTCGGCTTGCGCTTGGATCTCCTCAAACGAAGGGACTTTCCCCTCTCCGAGCACTGTATCGCCAGTTGACCGGTCCGTATCAGCAAACGTCTTTCTTCCATCGTGAAAGACCTCGACTTTGCGAACCTCGCAACCATCGGCATCGAGCTCACAGCAGAGCACAACCGGCTCTTCTTCGAGATCGTGGATCCTCTCGACTCTCAGGTGCAGCACATCGACCCCCTCGCCTGCCGACTGTTCACGAGGACGGGTCACAGCTTGGAATAGCGTACACGCGGCGCACACGAATTCGACACGAAGTCCAGCCGCGATCCTCGCAGAACAGTCTCCCTGTCCTCGCTGCCACGGGAGAGACCGAGCAGCACGCCAAGCGTCGGAGGCGTTGCTGAAACCGGCTCCGCGGCCACGAGTCTGCCGTGGCACGCAACGGGTCGCGGAGAAATCCCACCGCTCCGATTCCGCCGCTCAGCCGAGCTCCTGGATCGACACGTAGCCGACCTTCCAGGCCGGACAACGCATCTGAGCATCGCCGCGCACCCCTTCAAGCCGAACTGCGCGCGAGCGCCGATTTTCCCGCGACACAGCCATTGCCAGCGAGGCACAATGAGTCTCACGTTACGACCGCGGAGGAAACCACGTGTCTGGTCAGTTCTTCCCCAACCAGCTTCGCGACCTGAGGAGCCAAGCTGGCCTGACCCAAGCAGAACTCGCCGAGAGAGTCAGCGCCGACGTCAGCCAGATCAGCAGCTACGAAAAGGGCGAGGAGACACCAAGTCGCGAAACGGTCGTCCGCCTCGCCGAGGTCCTCAACACGACTGTCAAGCAACTCGTCACCAGTAGCGAGGCAGCCGGGACAACGAATGCGCCACCATCATCGTCACACCTCGCTTCGTCGCTGGCGAACCATCGGTCGAGCACTCCGCGACGTGACGTGCGGGCCAGCTTCACCGACGAAACCATCACCGTTTACCAGGCCTACTCGCGGCACATAGCCGACGTGGCAGTCGAATCCCAGACGTTCGCGGCGCCGTTCAAGCGCGAGCGGATGACCTGGATCAAGCCCTCGTTCCTGTGGATGATGTACCGGTCCGGGTGGGCGACCAAACCTGGCCAGGAACGCGTCCTGGAAATCCAGCTCACCAGGGCCGGCTTCGAATGGGCGCTCGCCAACGCCGCCCTCAGCAGCTACGAGTCCGGCACCTACGCCAGCCAGCGGCAATGGGTTGAGCGCAAGGAAGCCAGCCCGGTCCGCGTCCAGTGGGATCCTGACCGGTCGGCGAACCTCGCTCCGCTCAACCGGCGCGCCATCCAGATCGGGCTGTCCGGCGAGGCGGTCGATCGCTACGTCGACCAGTGGATCACCAGCATCACGGACATCACCCCGCTCGTCACCCGGGTCCACCGCTATGTCAGTTCAGGGCGTCTCGACGCCGCTCAGGAAGAACTGCCGATCGAACGAATTTATCCCTTGCCCGCGCCTGTTCTCGGCATCATCGGGGCCAGCGAGCCTGAGCCACGTCGATCAGTCCAGAGCGTCTAGAGCTGTCGGCCAGCCCGGTACCTCGGTGCCGACGGCGCGACACACCTCTGGGTTCAGCGACGACGGAGTCGCGGTCCGATGTAGACGGCGCGAGGCCGTATCCGCGACGGCTGCTCGTAGGCTTCGGCTGCGTGGGCGAGCCAGCCTGCGGTCCTGGCCACGACTGCCAAACCCAGTGAAGCTTCCTCGGGCCAGCGGTGGAGCCAGGTCAGGGCGCCGAGTGCGAAGTCGATATTGGGTTTCGGCTGGCCGCGCCTGGTCGCCGATTCCAATACTGCTCGCACGAGGTCCAGACGGGCGTTCCCGGCGTGGACGCGCTCGAGAGCAGCCAGCAGATGCGGAGCGCGCGGGTCGAAGTCGGTGTAGACCGGGTGTCCGAACCCCGGCAGCGCAATGGCGGGTCGAACAGGAAACTCCACAGTGGACAGTGCTTGCAGCATTCGGTGGACGTCGCGAGCGGTCCCACCGTGATCGACGGCTCGCATGGTCTGGATTCCGATGTCCACGGCGGCATAGGGATCCGCGCCGGTGGTGGCGGCGATCCGGGACGCGAAGGTGGACGCCGCGAGTTCGTGATCGGCCAGCAGGCACAGGGCCAGGTCGACCGGCGCGGAGGGCAGGGTGTCGGCACGGGTGAGCCTGTCGGCGATGACAGACGCGACCGGTTCTGACGCCGGGTGGGGATCCGGGTGTGCCGAGATCGCTGAGGCCATGGCTGGGATGAGCTGCCTGCCGACGTCGGCGACAGCGGCCGGGCCGAGGTCAGGTCGCGCCGGATCCAGCATGCCCAGTACCGATACGACCGTGCTCATCCGGTCGAGCACCCCTGCTGTCTTGGGAAGCGCGGTGAGCACGCTGGTGAGCTCCGGCCGATTCGTGTTTGGCCAGAAAACCGGGTCGGCGGGCAGATCCGCAGTCCAGAGCAGTTCCGCGACGTTCTCGAAACGCTGGTCCAGCAGGTCTTCGATCGGGTAGCCGCGAAAAGCCAGCGAGCCCGCCGGTTTGAGGTCGGTGACGGCGGTCTCGACGCGGATCTCTACCTGACCGGCCCGTTCGCGTTTCGCCGTCCTCGCGGCGAGGGTCTCGACCTGCGCCCGTTCGTACTGGGAACGACGGCCGCCACCGCCGCGCACGGGCCGCGAAGTCAGGACGCCACGGCTCGCGTAGGCGTAGAGGGTGCGCGTGGTGACGCCTAGCCGGTCCGCAGCCTCGGCTGCAGTCATCCACTCGCCGTCCATGCCGGGACCATAGTGCACTCAATCAACGTTGACAACGTTGATTATCGCTGGTCAGAGTGATCTCATGGCCACAGCGAACGGGGGCGCGCGACGGGCGCGCGGGGGCGGGCTCGGGCCGCGGTTCCTTGGCCTGTGGTGTTCGACTGCGCTTTCCGACACCGGCAACGGCATTTTCCTTGTCGGCGCGACGCTCCTCGCCATCCACGCCTTGGAAAGCCCTGCCCTCGTCGGGGTTCTGCTCACTTTGGCGACCATTCCGTGGCTGGTCGCGGCCATCCCGGCGGGAATCGTCGTGGATCGCATGGACGGGCACCGCGTGATCCAGATCGCCAATCTCGCCCGCGCGGGGACCATGCTCGCTGTCGGCGTCATCAGCGCCGGTGGACATGTTTCCGCTGTGATTCTCGTCGTGGCGGTCTTTATTTCGGGAGTACTCCAGACTTTCGTCGACGGTGCGGCAGAAGCACTTGTTCCCGAACTCGTCGACCGCGATCGGCTTTCGGACGCGAACGGCGCGCTGTCGGTGTCGACTCGGGTCTTCTACCAGTTCCTCGGGCCCCCGATCGCAGGTCTGGCCTACACGCTCTGGCCATCGGCATCGTCGCTGCTCTCCGGCGCGCTCTGCGGGATATCGACGTTGTGCATAGCCGCGGTACGACAGCCGTGGCCCCGCCGACATGGCGGCCGCGGCAGGGTCGACTTTCGACGCGGCCTGAGAATCGTGGGCCGAAGCCAGATCCTCAAAGCCGCGATCGCCATCAGTTGCCTTACCAGCGTCGCCAACGGCATCTATCTGACCGTCTTCGCGGTCTATGCCAATACCGGCCTCGGACTCACACCGACGACCTACGGTGTGCTCACCGGCCTCGTCGGTGTCGGAGCGGGCGCAGGGGCCTACCTCACGAGCCGGGCCGAGCGGCTATTCGGAGAGGTCGTCACCATGCGGCTCACCCGGGTCGGCTGGGCGTTGCTGTTTCTCAGCCCATTGCTGCGCTCGCCCTGGCTCATCGCGCCCGTAATGGTCGCGGGAAGCGCATTCGGGGCAATGTGGGCCGTCCAGGCGATGAACCTGCGTCAACGCGCCACGAGCCCTGGCCAACGAGCCCAAGTCCTGGGAGTCTTTCGAGCCCTGGCCTACGGAGCCACCCCGCTCGGGAGCCTCGCCGCCGCCACTTTTCAGAACACCGTCAGCAGTCAGATCCTGCTCGGCTCGGCAGCGGCTCTCACCGTTGCCACCATCGCGCTTGTCCCTACGCGCGAAAGCCTTTCTGCGCACCGCCGCCGCGCCCCCGCGGGGGGTGGGGGGGGGGGGGAGGGTGGGCCGCGGGGGCGGGGGCCGGGCCCCCCCCCCCACCACTGTAAAATAAAAAAAAGAAGCGGGCGCC
>NZ_JBHZAG010000151.1:0-8633 GCF_042754125.1 Amycolatopsis sp. NPDC059235 | reverse complement strand
CCGGGCTGGGAGGCGGTAAACCCGTTTCCAACCGAGGTGGTGCCCCAAAGGCCCTTACCCCTTTGCCCCCACCCCCCCCCCGCCGAATGGTGCGTGCCGCCGCGGCTGAAGGTATCGCCTCGGGTCAGGCGCCGGAGACCGCCACCACTCCGGTCATGGTGCCGACGTAGGCGTGGTCACCGGACAGGGTGGGAGAGGCGAAGTGCGGGACGGTGCCCAGATTGATCTGGCTCCGCACCGTGCCATCGGCCGGGGACAGCGCGTACAGGTCGCCGGTGTTGTAGTCCACCACCCATACCGCGCCGCCGCCCACCGTCGGGGAGCCGTTCGCGGAGGCTGCGGCGCGCCAGACCACGGTGGGGGTGCCGTTCGCGTCGACGCGCACTGCGGCCGGGCCGTCGGTGCAGGGCAGGTACGCGGTGTCTCCGCTGGTCGCGCTGCCGCCGAAAGACTGGCAGATGTCGGCCGTCGCCAGTTGCCCGCCGATGCCGCCGAGCTTGTCGTGGTTCAGCACGTATCCGGTTCCCCGTTTGCCGACCGCGATCACGTGATCGCCGAGCAGGGTCGGGCTGGACGAGCCGAGATCGAGGTCTTGCGCGTTGTCGTCGGCCCAGGTGTCCGGGGCGAACAGGTCCACCCGCTGCAGGTCGGGCGACAGCGCTAGCACGGAATCGCTGTCGTCGTAGGTCATCGTGGATTCGCCGTTGCCCACCGAATAGAGCAGCCGCTGCCCGTCGACGACGCCGCCGCCCGGGGCCCAGATCCCGGCTTCCCTGGTGGTCGGCACGGCGTAGCTGATCGGGTCGGTACCGGCGGTGGTCGCCGACACCACGGAGCCGATGTAGTTCGCGCAGTCGCCGGCCAGCCCGCCGTAGGGCACGTAAACGCGGCCGTTGAACAAGGTCAGCGCCGCTCGCTGCTGATGGGCGATTCGGTCTCCCCGCGGCGGCTCCAGTTCCGTTCGCACTTCCACGGCACCGGTTCCCGCATTCACCCCGACCAGCACGTGCTGCCCGCCGGTGAGTTCGGCCAGCGCGTAGACCCGCGAGGTGGCCTCGTCGTACACCATGGTGCTGGTGATGCCGAGCGGGTCGATGTTCCCGCACGGCAGCTCGGACCGGCGCGCCGGCTCGCCGAGGTGGGCCGACCAGCGGGTCGCGCCGGTGGCCGGGTCGAGCGCGTAAACGGTGTTGTTCTCCGTGGCGGCCAGGATTTGCCCGCCGACCACCAGCGGCTGACCGTACACCGCACCGTCCAAAGTGGACTGCCAGGCGGTGCCGAGCGTGCCCAGCGGGGCGAGATCGGCGGCGTCGCCGGTGCGCGCGTTGTCGCGGTGATAGGTCGGCCAGTCGCTCGCGGCTGCCTGCCGGGGATGACCGGCGGCCACCGCGCCCGGGGAAGCCATCGGCAAACCGATGATCAGCACGGCGGCCGTGCTCGCGATCACTGTGCGGAAACCAGTTCCATTCATCACGCATCACTTCCCGAAGAGGGGGACGATGAATCCAGTGACACCGCAGTATCCCGCGCGGCTCCCCCACGCGACAGCGACGAGCGACGCGGGCCGTCCAGGCTAACCAGCAACGCCACCCGCCACCGGCCGGGCGTCTCATCGGCACCTTGACCCCGGCCCCGAGCGCCGTGCCACGAACAGGTTCGCCGGTCCAGGCGAGGACGACTGCCGACAGGGAAGGAATCCACCGTGGGCGCACCCTGCCGGATGTCTCGCGACCGTCCTCAATAGACTCTTTGTCGCGATTTCTCTACGCCTCCGCGGGGGTTCTTCTTCTGACGCAAGCGGCCTTTCACGGCGAAAACGACGCCAAGCCCGGACCACCGGCGGGCAGGCGCTCGACCAGGTCCGGATTGGAGACGAACAGGGTGCCGAACGCGAGGACGTCAGCGAGCCCGTCTTCGATTAGGCGCAACTGGCCGACCGGCCTAGAATCGTGACGCGGCAAGGGAAGGAAGCGAATCGGGATGACCGACACCAGCGAGCGGCGGCCGCTGAACCCGCGACAGCTCAAATGGGGCGCGCGCCGGAAGCTGCGCGAGGCCCGTCGCGAAGGGCGCACGGGAATGCTGGCTTACTCGGTCATTCCGTCGAACAACCGGAACGGGTACCGGTACTTCCGCTCGGTCGTGGTCCGCGAAGGATCGCGTGAATTGTACCGGGGGAATCCGGACGACCGCTCGGTGCGCTGGGTCGACCTCGCGCCCGGAAGACATCGGCTCAGCTTCGTGGTCAGCGACATGGGCAAGGAGGTCGCGCTGAGCCAGGAATTCGTTCTCCAGCCCCGGCAGATCATCGCGGCGTGGTGCGCTACGACCTATTCCCTGAAGCCGTTCGACCGTTCTCCGCGGCCTCATCGGTGGCACATCGGCGTGCTGGACGGTGCGACGCGCCGGCAGTGAGAGCCTCTCCCCCGCGGAGGCCCTCACCACGTTTCCGGTGCGTCAGTGCGTGACGAACAGTTCGAGGTCGTTGTGTCCGTCGCAGAAGACGTAGGGGAATTCCTGGTTGACCAGTTCGTGCCAGTAGTTGTTGGTGTCCAGGCCCCAGATGCCGTACCTGTTGGTGGCCACGCACTTCTGCCGCCCGGGCGGGGTGTTCGGCGTGGTCACCGTCAGGATCAGGCTGGTGAGGTCCTTCCAGTGCAGGTGCTGTCCCGGTTTCGGGCCGGCGAGGAGGTTGACCTTGCTGTTGGTGAACTGGAAGTCGCCGTACTTCTGCAGGTGCTCGATGTCGGGCTCGCAGCCGTTGCTGGTGGTCCGGACGAGCCTCGTCCAGGTGTCGCTGCCCGACGCCGGGTCCCGGTAGCGGGCGGTCACCCAGGACGGGATGCACTCGTTGGTGTTGGACAGTTCGCCGACGTCGAACCACATCGTGAATTCTTTGAAGTCCTCGTCGCCGGCGGCGCTGGCGGTCGCCGAGGGCGCTGCGGACACTCCGGTCGCCGCGATCGCGACGGCCGCCAGCACGGTGGCCGACCGTTTCGCCATTCTCATGCGGAATCCTCTCTCCGACGGTCGTCCCGGTCCGATCGGGCCGGGCGCCGATCACCACTGTCGCGCGAATCCGGGCCTGGTCGAATACCGGATGTTGAGGGTTGACTTCGGTCGCACTGGCTCAGCCGTTCAGGGCGGCGACGAGGTGGTCCCGTCCTTCGGCTCCGGTTTTGCGGTACACGGATTTGAGGTGTTCGTTGACGGTGTGCACGGACACGGTGAGGCGCCTGGCGATCTGTTTCGCCGCTGTTCCTTGGCACAGATGGGAAACGACCTGCCGTTCGCGAGCAGTGAGGCCGTGCCAGTCGCCGAAATAGGGCAGCAGCAGGTCGCCGGTGGCCTGCTGGAAGACGACGGCGACGTCCCCCGCGCTGTCACCGTCGAGAGCCTGTGCCTGGGCTGCCACCCAGTGCCCGTAGCTCGCGGCCGGTCCCACGAACAGCGGCGCCGCGGTGCGCGGATTGTCGCCGCGGGCGCGGGCTTCCTTCGCCAGGATGGAGAGTCCAGCGTCGAGCGCCCAGTCCGGGCCTGCATCGTGGCAGTGGAGCTGGTCGCGCCAGTCGCGGCCGTCCAGGGTGGCTGCCCGGATCCGGTCGTCCGCGCCGAGGATGAGCACCCCGGCGGGCCGGGCCGACTGGACGGGAGTCAACGGTGCTGTGACGACGTGCCGCCGCAGGACACCGACCAGCGCGGTCGTGAGCATCGCGACGGAGGCGGTGTCGTGCTCGGTGAACGGTTGCGTGTGTTCCGCGCGCAGGAGGGCGATCGTTCCCCACATGCCGCGTGCGGTGCGCAACGCCACCCGCAATTCGCACCCGACGCCGTAGCTGCCGAACATCCGCCGGGTCGCCCGGTGCCGCGGTTCGCCGGTGCCTGCCACGCAACCGGGGATCGGCCGCCGCTGGAAAACGCTCAACGGGCAGGGATCGGCTCCGGTCCAGAGACCGCGGTAGAGCGCCTGCCCGAAATCGGGTTCGTAGCCGTGCACGAACCCGAACGAACCCAGGCCGATCGGCGTGCTCGGCGAGAATCCCAAGAGCCGGAGCGCATCGTGCGCCGCCAGCGGCGCGATAGCCCGCGACAGCGCCTCTCCCAGTTCGCTCGCCCGGAGCCCCGGTCCGGGCAGCGCCGCGAGTTCGCGCACCACCCGCTCCGTCGACCGCGCCACCCTTCCAGGGTCCTCCGCTCCGCCGAACCCGACAACGCACTGGCCGACTGTCGAGTACGGCCACGGCATCCGGTTCAACGATTCGCCAGCCCCGCCTACGAATTCCGCGCAGAACGCGTCCCGGCGGCATCGACAATGGCGTGTCCTCGCCCGCGGCCGAAGGAAATGACGTCGCACTCGCGGCGGAACCGCCAGCGGCTGCGGGACTTTCGGCCGCTCGGCGCTGGTCCGGCAGGTGTGCCCGTGCCACACTGAGCGAGCCTTCCGGCGAACTGGAATATGCGTTCCCCGCTGGCGAAAAGGAAAGACCAATGACACGTCCGCGAACACGTTCGATGACGCTGACGACGGTTGCGGCGTATTCCCTGGCGCACCAAGAAATCCGCCGACAAGGAGGAAGCCCGTGCCGGCAAGCCGACCGCGGAGAAACCTGGCGAGAACGGTCGCGGTGCTCGCCGCGGGGGCGCTGCTTCCGCTGCCCGCGACGCAACTTCCCGCGAAACCGTTGCCCGCCACCACGTCTGCCGCCCCAGCCCGAGACCAGCGACAAGTCGGCCCGGCGACGCGCAGGCCGGGAGCCGGCACGGTCACCAACTTCACCTCGCGGAACTGGTCCGGGTATTTCACCACCAACGCGGCCCACACGACCGATTTCCAGTCCGTGCACGCGCGGTGGATCCAGCCCAAAGTCACCTGTCCGGAGAACAAAGACGCCTGGGTCGTCTCCTGGGTGGGCATGGACGGCTGGTGGAACGACGTCGTCGAGCAGGGCGGTTCTTCGGCCCGCTGCGTCAACGGCGTCCCGCAATACGCGCTCTGGTGGGAGATGTTCCCGCACAACGACATCCAGCTCGCGAACCCGATCAAGCCGGGAGACCTGATCGACGCCACCGTCACCTACGAGGCCGCGGCCAAGAGATTCCGCATCGTCGTCAAGGACCAGTCGACCGGGCAGACGCTGATCCAGGTCCAGCCCTGCTATCCGGAGATGGGCGGCTGTCCCCGGGTCAACGCCGAGGTGATCACCGAGACTCCGCTGGGCGGAAACGCGGGCGACGGCGTGTTCTTCCTGCCCAACTACGGGGCCGTGAGATACGACCAGGTGTCCGTGACCGACACCAGGGGGCACGTCGGCTCTCTCGACAACGCACATTGGGATCTCGGGCACGTCAACCAGGTCAGCCCGACGAGCGGCGTCACGAAGCAGACCGCACTGCCGCTCGGGCCGCGCGGCGCGTCCTTCAATACTGTATGGGTGCACGAATAACGGCACGTGCGGGCACCTCCAGGCGAGTCCGGCGGTGCCCCGTTACGTCAGACCAGCAAAACCCGACGCCCGCGAGTGTGCCCGGCCTGGCTGTCCGCATGCGCCGCCGAAGCCTCGGCCAGCGGGTAGGACTTCTCGACCGGGATGTGGAGTTTTCCTTGCGATATAAGGGCTACTGTCTCGGCCAGCGCTTCCTTCATGTTCCCGCCCACCCCCGCGAAGCGGATCCCCAGCATCGGGGCCTCCAGGTCGGCGATGGTGATCACTCGCGAAGGATCCCCGGTCAAATCCAGGAGACCGCGGATGACCCCGGTGCCGTTGAGGTCCAGGGCGGCGTCGATCTGGCCCAGCTGGCGGACCCGGTCGACCCAGCCCTCGCCATAGGGGGTCGCGATGGCGCCCAGGCTTCGCACGTAGTCCTGGTTCGCGGGGCTGGCCGTGCCGATCACCTTGATTCCCCGCTCGCGGGCGATCTGCAGGACCGCGGATCCGACTCCCCCGGCCGCACCGCTCACCAGGAGCGTCTGTCCAGTTTGGACACCGACCAGCCGTATGACCCGGAGCGCGGTCTCGACCACCGACGGGTATCCGGCGGCTTCGGCGAAGGTCAGGCCCGCGGGCAGGGGCGCCCAGGAGGTCAGGACGGCGAACTCGGCATAGGTGTTTGAGCCACGGCCCAACACCAGGTCCCCTACCGCGACATCGGTGACGCCCTCGCCGACCTCGTCGACTACGCCGGACGCGTCTTGACCGACGCCGGAGGGCAGTTCGATGGGGCGGATCCGCTGGAACTGACCCTCTCGCGTGCGCCAATCGTGCGGGTTCACGCCTGCCGCTCGCACGGTTACGCGGATCTGGCCGGGGCCGGCGTGGGGTTCGGGCACTTCTGCCAGGTCAAGGACGTCGGGGCCGCCGTATGCGGCGAAGCGCACTGCTTTCATGCCGCCAACTTAACAACAACGGTTAGTGTTTTGCAACCGTTAGTGCTACGGTCGGCCGCACCGAGACAGCCCCTCTCCGGATGGGAGTAACCGTGTATCCACCGCGCATCGACGCTGGTGTCGAGATGAAGACCCGGGACGGCGTCACCCTCGTCGGCGACCTGTACCGGCCTGCCGCGGACGGCCGGTGGCCGGTGCTGCTGCACCGGACGCCTTACGACCGTACGGGCGTTTTCCGGGTGTCGGGGCTCGTGGCCGATCCGGTGTGGCTGGCCCGGCAGGGCTTCGCGGTGCTGGTGCAGGACAGCCGCGGAAGGTTCGGATCCGGCGGCGAGTTCGATTTCATCACGCAGGAGTACGACGATTCCTCCGACGCGATCGACTGGGCCGCCGAGCAATCCTGGAGCGACGGCAATGTCGGGATCTACGGCTCGTCCTATCTGGGGATGACCGTGCTGCAAGCCGTCGCGGCGAGGAATCCGCGGCTCAAGGCGGCGGTCGGGATGATCGGGACTGCCGACATGCGCCACACCGCACGGCCGGGCGGGTTGTTCGAGCTGGGGTTTCTGACGTTGTACGCCTTGGGGATGGCACAGGAAGGTCTGGACCACACCTCATTGAGCGCGACCGAGCGGGAACGGGTGCGCGAACTGCTGGACGAGGCCTTCGCGGACCGTCCCGCGGCGGTGAGCCAGTTGCCGTTGACCGGCATTGCCCCGCTCGACGACAGCCGGGTCGCGCCGTTCTGGGCGGATTGGCTGCGGTCGCCGCACGATCCGTTCTGGGACCGGCCCACGTTGCTCACCGAGCCGGAGCGGGTGGACATTCCGTTTCTGCAGATCAGCGGGTACCGGGACTTCACGAGCCCTACGCAGTTCCGGCTCGCGAACCGGTTGTCCGGCAACGAAAACGCCAGCCTGATCGCCGGTCCGTGGACTCACGCGGGCACTTACAGCGCGTTCGGCGACGTGGGCGCGCGGGTGTTGCCGAACGCGGCGGCCGGGGTGCCGACGTGGAGCCCGGTGCTCGCGGCGTTCTTCGATCGGCATCTGCGGGGCGGCGACAGCTCGGATTACCCTGCGGCTGAGCCCTATCTGGCCGGGCGGGTCAGCTATTTCGTCGGCGGATCGAATACGTGGGCGCATGCCTCGGCCTGGCCGCCTGCGTCGACGGTCGAGGAATGGGCGCTTTCCTCAGGCGGCCTGCTGAGCCGCGAGGACGGCCATGGAGCGGCGACGTTCACCGCCGATCCGCGCGACCCATTTCCCACGCACGGCGGGGTAATCGCTTTCGAGGGCGACCCGGCCGCGGCACCGGGCGGCATTCAGGATCAGCGCGCAGTCGACGGGCGCGAAGACGTGCTTCTTTACACTAGTGCGCCGCTGTCTGAGGACGTGACGATCGCCGGTCAAGCCGAACTGATCGCGTACGTCACCAGCACCGCGCCGGACGCCGACATCTGCGTCACCTTGGTGGACGTCGAGCCGGACGGTTTCGCGCTCAATGTCGCCGAAGGTGCGCAACGGGCGCGGTATCGCAACGGCGGCGACACCGATTGGCTTGCCGCCGAAGAGCCCAGTCGCGTGACGGTTACGCTGCACGACGTCGCGCATCGGTTCGGCCGCGGGCACCGTATTCGGGTGCAGATCGCCGGGTTCAGTTTTCCGCGCTTCAGCCGCAACCTGCACACTCGCACGGTGCCGGAGTTCGGCACTCTCGACGAGGCGGTCGTCGCACAGCACACCTTGCACCACAACGAGAGTTACCCATCCGCGCTGCGCCTTCCGGTGCTCGGCGCATAAACAAGCAGGAGATTCTTTTGTCCGAGATCGTTGTCATTGCCCGTCTCAAGGCCAAGCCGGGCCGCAGTGCCGAAATGCTCGCGCTGTTTTCCGACCTGGTTCCCGAGGTGCTGCGAGATGAACCTGACACGCTGCGGTATGCCTTTTACGTCGAACAGGATCCGTCGCGGGTGACGGTGATCGAGAAGTATCCCTCGCGCGCTGCTCTCGAAGCGCACAACACCGGCGTGCTGACGAAGTACCTGCCGCGGCTGCTCGAATTGCTCGACGGGGCACCGGAAACGGTCGAGCTACATCCGGCGGAGCTGGCGGTTTCGGTCAGTCCGGACGACGCCGGCCGGCTGAGCCTCTAGGTCCGTGAAGGGCTCCTTGAGGGAATCTGATTCCCTCAAGGAGCCCTTCACGGACCTTGGGCGCTCCCCTACGCAGCAGCGAAAGCCTGCTCC
>NZ_JBHZAG010000150.1:0-15074 GCF_042754125.1 Amycolatopsis sp. NPDC059235 | reverse complement strand
AGCGTCCGCGATACGGCCCGTTCAGGACCGGGATGAGCGTTATCAGACCAAGTCAACACATCCTGACCAGCACAAACCACGATGAAACAACCCCAATGAACAGATAGCCGTCGGCACGCAGGTAGCCGATGTCGCCGGTGTACACCCAGCCGTCCCGGAAGGTCTCCGCGGACAGATCCGGCTCGTGCCAGTACTCCGTCACGCAGTCCGGACCGCGCACCACCACCTCGCCGAGTTCCCCGGCAGGTACTGGCTGTCCTTCGTCGTCGACCACCCGGACCTCGGAGTCGAACAGCGGCCGCCCGGCCGAGGACAGCAGTTCCGGGTCTTCCTCGATCCCCCGCACGACATCGGCGCAGGTCAACACCGTGACGCCGCTGGTGGTCTCGCCCTGGCCGTAGCCCTGCATCACCACCGGCCCGAACGCCGCCACCGCGTCGCGCAACCGCTGCGGCGACACCGGCGCGCCGCCCACCCGCAGGCAGCGCAGCGAGGACACGTCCGCGGTGTGGACGGCGGGATGGGACAGCACCATGTTCAGCATCACCGGCACCAGGAACGTCGAGGTGATCCGTTCTTTCTCGACCGCCTCCAGAAACTCCACCGCACCGAACCGCGGCAGCACCACCGCGGTCGCGCCCCGCGAAAACGCTGCCAGCAAACCCATTCCGGTCGCATGCGTGATCGGGCCGGCCGCGAGGTACCGCTCCTCGGCGGACGGCGCGCCTTCCGGACTCATCAGCCGCTTGCGCATGTTCGCCAGCCGGTTTCCGGTCGTCTGCACCGCCGCCTTGAGCTTCCCCGTGGATCCCGACGTGAAGTGCAGGACCGACGGATCTTCCGCGCCCACCTCGACCGCGACCGGCTCGGGCGACGCCGCGGCCAGCACGTCGGCATAGCACCGGGCATCGGGCGTGCGACCGTCGTAATCGATCAGCGAGCACGCGGTCCCGACAGCCGCCTTCTGTGCCGCATCGGCGTGCTCGGCGTCGACCAGCAGCACCCGCACGTCCGCGTCCGCCAGGATGTGCTCGACCTCGCCCGCGGACAGCCGCGCGCTGATCGGCACGCGCAGGAAACCGCCCTTGTAGCAAGCGATCTCGGTTTCCACGAGCTCCGCGCTGTTGCCGGAGAAGGTGGCCACCGCCTGCCCGGGCTCGGCGCCGGACGCGAGCAGCGCGGACGCCAGCCGGTTCGTCCGCTCTTCCAGTTCGCGGTAGTTCCACCGCCGCTCGCCGCACACCAGCGCCTGCTGATCGGGCCAGAACGTGCTGGCACGGGTGACATAGCTGCCCAGGTTCACGGCGACTCCCTTGTTTCCGTCAGATTGACCAATGCTGAACACTGTGTCTATTAACGGTCGTGGTGTCAACAGTTCGCTACACTCGGGACCATGCCGACGACTGACCGACGGACGCGCCGCACCCGCGGCCTGCTCCGCGACGCGCTGGTGTCGCTGGTGCTCGAACGCGGATACGCCAACGTGACGGTGGAGGACATCACCGAACGGGCCGACCTGGGCCGCGCGACGTTCTACAGCCACTACCCGGACAAAGACGCATTGCTGCGGCACGTCGTCACCGAACTCCAGGAGGACCTGGACGAAAGGCTGCGCCCGCTGGTCCCGGCGTCCGAGGTGGGCTTCACCGGCAAACCGGCGCTGGAACTGTTCCGGCACGCCCGCGAGAACCGCGACCTCTACCTGCTCATCCTGCGCGGCGAAGGCGACGGCCGGGCACTGCGGCAGTTCACCGACGCGCGGACGGACGCGGTGCGCTCGGTGTTCAAGTCCCGGGCCGATCACCACGACGTCACCCCGCGCATCGACCTGGGCGTGCTGGCGAGGGCGTGGGTCGGCGAACAACTCGCCGTACTGCGGTGGTGGCTCGAAACGGACCCCGCGCCGATGTCGGCGGAAGAGGCGACCGGGATGCTGCAGAACCTGTCGCTGCGCGGGCGTTACTGGGCCAACGGTTTCGAGGGCGACCCGCCGGATCCCGCTCCTACCGGGCCGGAGTCGCCATAGCGGCCCACCGCCGGGCGAGTTCTTGGCACGCGGCAACGAGTTCAGGTGGACGGACGTCGGTCATTTCGGCGTCGAAAGTGGCGAGGATGCCCGCGATCCCGGCCCAGGACCAAGCCCCGAGCGTGAGCCGGCAGTGGTCGGCGTCGAGGTCTTCCGCCACCGAGCCGCCCGGAGCCCAGCGCGCCACGACGGCCGCTGGCAGGTTGAGCCGGGCGGACCCGGTGCACTCCCACTCCGCGGGGGTGTCTCCGCGATCGTGGGTGCTCATCACGAACTGCGCGAGATCGTCGACCGGCAACGCGCGGGCCGGGAACCGCTGTGTGGTCGGGCGAACCTTCAGCCGGTCGACCCGCCGCACTCGCCATTTCCGGTCCGCGCGGTCGTAAGCGACCAGATACCACCGGGCAGCCCAGACAACCAGATGGTGCGGCTCGATCCGGTGCGCGGCCTCGAAGTCGGCGTCGCCGGGTTCGGCGCGGGTGCCGTCCGGACGCAGGATCTCGGCGACGAGCACCTGCCGGTGCCGCACCGCGGTTCCGACAGCGGTGAGCGCCGCCGGATCGATCGGCGGTCCGGGGAATTCCCAGTAGTTCCGCAGCCGGGTCAGGCGCAGGGATTCCATCGACGCCCGCAGCGCGGGAGGCATGACCTGGTGCAGCGTCGCCAGGGCGCGCGAAGCGTCGTCGCCGAGACCGAACATCGTGCTGGGCGCGGTCTGCAACGCCACCGCGACCGCCAGAGCCTGGTCGTGGTCAAACAGCAACGGCGGCAACGTGTTTGCGGCACCGAGCCGATAACCGCCGTCCGGACCGTGCACGGTGGCGATCGAGTAGTCGAGCCCGCGCAGGGTCTCGATGTCGCGGCGGACAGTGCGTTCGCTGGCTTCGAGCCGCTTGGCAAGTTCGCGCAGCGGCCACACCCGTCCTGATCCCAGCAGCGACAGCAGCCGGAGCGCCCGGTGGGAAGTATTCGCCATCGCCTCATCATGTACTGGCCACTCGATGTCCACTACCCCGGGCAAGGTCGGTTCCGTTCCAGAAAGAGCGGAAGGACAGTCAGGCATGCGGGTAGTGGTAGTCGGCGGCGGAATCGGCGGTCTCGCGTTGGGCGCGGGATTGCGCAGCCGGGGATTCGAGGTGACGGTGTTCGACCGCGACACCGACGTGACAGCGACCGGCGGTTATCACATCACCTTGGACGACCGGGCACAGTCGGCGCTGGCCGAACTGGTGGAACCGAAGATCATGCAGCGATTGCTGGCCTCGGCTTCGGCACTGCGGCTCCGCGAACGCGACGCGTTCTGGGACCGCCGCGGCCGGCTCCTCGGACACGGCCCCGATCTCAGCGGCAGCGGCAGCGTGGACGTCGACCGGATCACCTTGCGCACCCTGCTTGCCGAAGCCGTCGGCGACGACCTGCACCTGGGACGGACCGTGTCCGGTGTCAGCTCGGACGGCCCCCGAGTCCTCTTCTCCGACGGCGCACCGGTGTCGGCAGACCTGGTGGTCGGCGCGGACGGCACCCACTCGGTAGTCGCCCGCCACCTCGCAGGCGGCCCGACCAACCGTCCCGCAGGCATCATCGGCTTCTCCGGCCGCACCCTCCGACGAGACCTCAGCCTGCCGGAACAGGAACGCTTGCGCTTGCGCTCGCGCTCCGGCATCGCGATCGCACCGCACGGCACCGCGCTGTACGTCGGTTTCCTGGACCCAGTCGGCAATGCCGCACTCGGCGCTCCCGAACTGCGGATGTCCGTCACCACCGGCCCCACCTACATCTGGGGCGCGATGCTCCCCGAATCTGCCGCAACCGACGCTTTGCGCGCTCTGCGAGGCGGCGAACTCCAGACCGCGATCCTGGAGACGTTCCGCAACCGCCGCTGGGCCGAGCGCACTCTGGAAGTCATCGCCAAAGCCGCCCCGGACAGCGTCGCCGCCTTCCGCTTCAACGCCGCCTCCACCCGTGCGGCCGACCTAGCCCCCTGGCCCACCGGCCGGATCACCGCCCTCGGCGACGCCGTCCACGCCACGCCGCCCACCGCCGGAATGGGCGCAGGCGCAGCGATTCGCGACGCCGCCAGCCTGGTCAAGCACCTTTCCGAAACCGACAGCACCACCGCCGTCGCACGGTTCGAAGCCGAAATGCGCGAGCGCGGCGGTGAAGTCCTGACTCTGGCAATGAAGACGGTCAAATGGATCCTCGCCACCGACACCCCGCTCGGTGCCGCAGCCACCGCCGCACTGACGCCGATCCTGGCCACGACCGCCCGTCTACGCCGCTGACCAGGCTCCAGTTTCAGCGCTGCGCCTCCTCGCGAAGCAGCCGCACCGCCTTCGGACCGACGCCGTGCAAGGCAAGGAGTTCGGCGTCGGTCCGCTCGGCAGTCTGCGCCAATGTCGTGATCCCAGCACCGTGCAACGCCCGGGTCGCCGGACTGCCGATCGCCTTGGGCAAGTCGCCGACCTCCCCCGCCACCGCCGTCCCCGCAGCGGCCACCGGGGCCGCCAGCCGCTTCGGTGCCCGGGCCAGCCACGCCCGGCGCACCCAGTAGTTGAGCTGCTGCCCGTTGACGTCCTCGATCGGCAACCGCACCCCAGCCCGCGCGACCCGGCGCGCGGTCGGGTGCTGCGCGCGCATTTCGTCCACATCGGACGCAGTCATCCGGAGCACGACCTGCCGGTCCGGCCGCAGGGCGGCGAACTCCTTGCCCTGCACCGTGAACGCGACCGTGCCGTCCACGGCGAGCTCGGCCGTCTCCGGGTAGGACAGGGCGGTTCTGCGGAGCTGCGCCGGTGTCGTCATGGCCCCCAGGCTGGCACGACTGCGCCGCCGAGGCCATTTCGACACTCTCAGACACTCTCCGCCCCGAGGAAGTCGAACACCGCCTCCCGCAGCTCCACCCCCACCAGCGCACCGCGATGATCCCCCGCGACCTGCCGCAGCCGCGCCCCCGGCACCCGCGCGACCAGTTGCTCGATCCCGTGCGCCATGAAGTCCTGCCGGCCCGCGAGGAACAGCGTCGGCACCCGCGGAACCCCCGCCCCCGGGTCGAACGGTTCGCCGGCCAGCCCCTCGACGAGATTCAGGAGCGACACCGCGTCCCCCGCCGCCGCCATCGCCGTAATCCCCCCGGTAAGCGGATCGTCAGGCGACGGTCCACCTTGGACAGCCTGACGCGCGGCCACGAGATCCACCGCCGCGAACGGTTCCTGCGGACTCAACCCGCCCAGCACCAGCCGCCGCACCGAAACCTTGGGATGCGAAGCGAGATCCCACGCAAGCCGCGCCCCGAGCGAATACCCGACGACGTCGACCTCCTCCGCCCCCGCACACTCCGCCAACGCGTCCACGACCCGAGTCGCCGTAACCTCCGCCGCTTCGCCGACCCTCGGCCCGCCAGGATGCCCCGGCAAATGCACCACGATCGTCTCCCGCCCCGCGGCCGCCAGCGGATCAGCCCAGTATTCCGCGGGCCAATCGCAGGCAGCCGAAGACGCGAACCCATGAATCAACACCACCGGAGGCCCCGTGACAGGCCGGACGGAAAGCGTGCGAGTGACCGGAAACGCGGAAGTCATTCTACAATCGTAGACAAAACCCGCCGCCCGGTCCAGCTTCCGTGAGGGCCACCTTCACGGACTCTGAGTCCCTCAGGGTTCCCCTCACGACCAGCACAATTCCGTGAGGGGAACCTTCACGGAATCAGATTCCCTCAAGGGCCCCTTCACAGACCACCCGCCCACCGCCGCTGCCGCCGCGACGCACCCAATGCGGCATTGGGTGCATCCCACGCACCCAACGCGGCGTTCGGTGCATCCCACGCACCCAACGCGGCATTCGGTGCATCCCACGCACCCAACGCGGCATTCGGTGCATCCCACGCACCCAACGCGGCATTCGGTGCGCCACACGCACCCAATGCCACATTGGGGCGCTAGCCCCAACCACAACGAACCGCAGCCATCGCACCCAAGCAACCAAGCACCCACCCCACCCCCGCGCCGTCGTCACAATCAAGCTTCGGGGTGCGGGGCCCCAACCGCACGCAATGTCGCCGCCAGGCGACGAGCCGACCGAGATCGAGAAAGCGACCTCAATCCCCGATCCGAGCCATCAACCCGTCCACATAAGCCCGATACCGCCCAGCGACCTTCCCCACCGGATGCATCAACGAAGTCACATTGGCCCCGATGGAAACCGCGATGATCTCATCCGCCAGCACCCCGATCACCGGAGCGTCAGCAGACTCCCCTTTCCCCCGGGCGGCAGCGATCCGCACAGTCAGTTCAGCCCGCCAACTGTCCAGCAAATCCCGATACTGCCGAGCAAGATCCGGATTTGCCACGGAATGCTCCCACAACACCAGCAACACCCGAGCCGACGCGATCTGATGCGCATCCGTCGGAATCGCCGCTTCCACAAACCCCCGCAACGACTCGACCGGCCCGAGCGCAGGGTCCAATTCAGACATCCGCTGCGACGTCTCCTGCAGCACGCTCTCGAACGTAGCCGCGATGATGCTGTCCTTGCTGGGGAAGTAGTGCTTGAGGGCACCGTTCGCGAACCCGGCCGCGGTGACGATGCTGCGCATCGTCGCCGCCTCGAACCCGCCTTCGATGATCAGCTTCTTGGCGACCTCGACGATTTCCCGTCGTCGCTGATCGTGATCGATGACCTTCGGCATGGTTACAGACTCTAACCCGTATTCTCCCGCGACGGATGTGACCCTGCTCGACCGCACGCGGGAGCGGCGAGCCCGGAAAGCGGGCACGGAGAACCGGCCGCCAGCACTCATAGCGGCCCACGGAAGAAGGGCCTACCCCAGGCCCAGCCGAGCCGCCCGTCTCTCCGCTTGCCGGGCCGGATCCGCCACCGGCGCGGCCAGGAGCAGCCGCTGCGTGTACGGATGCTCCGGCGCCCGCGTGACCACCGCTGTAGGACCGGATTCCACGATCTCTCCCTGATACAGCACCGAAACCCGGTGACAGATCCGATGCACCACACCCAGGTCGTGCGACACGAACAGGTAAGACACCCCGGTCTCGCGCTGCAGTTCCAGGAACAGCTCGAGAATCGTCGCCTGCGTGGTCAGGTCGAGCGCACTCACCGGCTCGTCGCACACGATGAGCCGCGGCCTCCGCACCAGCGCCCGCGCGATCGCGATCCGCTGCCGCTGTCCGCCGGAGAACTCCCCCGGATACCGGTGCACCGTGTCGGCGGGCAGCCGCACCCGGTCGAGCATGTCCGCGACCACCGTCCGGGCGTCCGTACGCGAAGTCCCGGCCACCAGCAGCGGTTCGGCGAGCACCTCGCCGACGGTCATGGTCGGGTCGAGCGATCCGTACGGATCCTGGAACACCACCTGGATGTCGCTGGCCAGCCGACGCCGCACCGCGCCCCGCGCGTGCGTGATGTCCTCGCCGTCGAAGGTGATCCGGCCGGACTCCGGCGCGGCGAGGCCGAGGACGGCTTTGCCCAAAGTGGACTTCCCCGACCCGCTTTCGCCGACCAGTCCGACGCATTCGCCCGGCTTGACGTCCAGCGAAATCCCTTTCAGCGCCCGGAATCGCACCCGGCGGCTGAGCCGGTAGTCGACCACCAGGTCCTCGATCGCGAGCAGCGGAGCGGTCATCGTCCGGCCTCCTCTCCGGTCGCGTGGGCGAGGCCGCGCCGTTCCCAGGCTTCGTCCAACTCTTCCCGTCCTTCGGTGTCGTCCAGCGACGCGCTGATGAGCTCGGCGGTGTAGGGGTCCTCGGGCGCGCGGAAGATCCGTTCCACCGGACCGGTTTCCACGATCCGGCCGTCCTTCATCACCACGACACGGTCGCAGATGTCCGCGACGACGCCGAAGTTGTGCGTCACGATCACCAGCGCCATCCCGTACTCGGCCTGCAGCTCGCGCAGCAGCTCCAGCACCTCGGCCTGCACCGTCACGTCCAGCGCGGTCGTCGGCTCGTCGGCAACCAGCAGCGACGGCCGTCCGGCCACCGCGCCGGCGATCAGCACGCGCTGCGCCATGCCGCCGGAGATCTGGTGCGGGTAGCTCGCCATCACGCGGTCCGGGTCGGTGAGACCGACTTGCAGCAGTACCTCGCGCGCCCGCTTCTTCGCGGCGGCCTTGTCCAGCCCGTGCACGCGGCGCAGCGGCTCGACGAGCTGGTGCCCGATCAGGTAGCACGGGTCGAGGTTGGTCATCGGTTCCTGCGGCACGTACCCGATCTCGCGGCCGAGCAGCTTCGCCCGCTCCGCCGCTTTGCCGACCTCGCGCCCGCCGACCCAGATCCCGTCCGCGACCGCGGTCCCGCCCGCTGGCAGAAGATCGAGCACCGAGAACACCGTCTGCGTCTTGCCCGAGCCGGATTCCCCGACGATCCCGAGCACCTCGCCAGGAGCCGCGTCCAGCGACACTCCGCGCACGACCTCCTTGACGCCCTTGTCGGTCGCGTAGCCGACCCGCAGGTTCTCGATCCGCAGCGCGCAATCCGCCGCCGCGTGCTCGTGACCGCCCGAAGCGCCGCCATCGCCCAAGTCGTCCGGCGAAGGAGCCGCGAGCGCTTCCCGCACGCGAGCCCGGCCGCGCCGCGTCGGCTGTTCGGCGCGGACACTGACCAGGTCCGCGAGCGTCGAGCCGATGAACGCCAGCGCGGCGATGGTGACGCCCAGCGCGATCGACGGCCACAGCAGGATCAGCGGGTACGTCAGCATGTTCAGGAAGCCGTCGTTCATCGTCTGGCCCCAGCTGGGCGTGGACGCCGAGCCGATGCCGAGGAACTGCAGACCGGCCTGCATGCCGATGGCGAGCCCGGCGGTGAGCGCGGTCTGCACGATGATCGGCGCGTACACCGCGCGCAGCAGGTGCGTGCGCAAGATCCGCAGCGTGCCGACGCCGGCCACACGCGCGGCGTCGATGTACGGCTCGCGGCGCACCGTCAAAGCCCGGGCACGGGTGATCCGGTAGTAGCCGGGCGCGAGGAACACACCGAGCGCGATCATCAGCACGGTGAAGTCCTGGCCCGTGCCGGCCGCGACGACGAGCAGCACGATCATGCCGGGCACGGACTGCAGCGCGTCGCTGATCCACGAGCAGATCCGGTCGGTCGCGCCGCCGAAGTACCCGGCGACCACGCCGGTCGGGACGCCGAGCACGATCCCGGTCACGCAGGTGATCAGGCCGCCGTACAGCGTGGTCCGCGCGCCGTAGAGCAGGCGGCTGAAGATGTCGCGTCCGGCGGAGTCGCCGCCGAGCAGGTGCCCGTTGCCGGGTTCGGCGTGGGTCAGCGCGAAGTCGACGTGGTTCGGGTCGTACGGGGCCAGCCACGGCGCGAACACCGCGGCCAGCACGACGATCGCGAACACGACCAGCGCGACGATGCCGACCGGGCGGCGGAAGTACCGGCGCAGCAAGGAAATCCGCTTCACCGGGGCGAGCGTGGCGGGGAACGGGGCAGCGGTCATCGGTCGCGCACCTTCGGGTTGACCCACCCGAGCACGAGGTCGAGCAGGAAGTTGACGATCACGACGAACACGACGGTCACCGCGGTCAGGCCGAGCAGCACCGGGATGTCCCCGATCTGCGATGCCGACTGCGTCAGGCTGCCGATCCCCGGCAGGTTGAACACGATCTCCACGACCACCGCGCCGCCGAGCAGGCCGACGAACATCAGCGCGAGCACGGTCAGCGCGGACGGCGAAGCGTTGCGCAGCACGTGCGTCGTGACTCGGCGCGACGACAGGCCGCGCGCCCGCAGCGTGCGGACGAAGTCTTGGTTGGCGACCTGGAGGAACCCGTTGCGCAGTTGTTCGGCGATCATCACGATCGCGCCGAGCGACAGCGAGATCGACGGCAGCGCGATCGAGCGCAGCCAGCCGACCACCGACTGGTCCGGCGACACGTAGCCGACCGCGGGGAACCACTGCAGCTGGATGGCGAACCAAGTGACGAGCACGAGGCTGACCCAGAACCCGGGCAGCGCGAACAGCACCACCGAGGCGAGCTTCAGCACGCGGTCGACGACACCGCCGGGACGCAGGCCGCAGACGACCCCGACGAGCACGCCGAGGATCGCGGCGAGCAGCGTCGCGGCGACGACGACCGACAGCGTCACCGGCACGCGCAGCGCGATCTGCTCGCCGACCGGCTGGAAATTCCGCCAGGAAGTCCCGAAATCGCCGGTGGCCGCGTGCGTCAGCCAGTCCCAGAACTGCGCGAGCAGCGGCCGGTCGTACCCGATCTGGGCGCGCAGCGCCGCCTGCTGCGCGGGGGTCGCGCTGTTGCCGAGCAGCCCGGCGGTCGGGTCCCCCACCGCCGTGTGCGCCAGGAAGAACGTGCCGCTCGTGACGAGCACGAGCAGCAGGATCCCGGACACCAGGCGTTTGACGATGAATGTGAGCATGTTCCGGCTCCTCCCCGGGGCGGGTCCATCCACAAAGGACAGACCCGCCCCGGGACGACGGGCGCGTCAGCCGCGCTGGATGAACCGCAGCGTCGGGAACATCATGCCGGTGATCGGCGTGACGGTGATGCCCTTAACGCTGAAGTAGAGGTTGTCGGCCTGGTACCAGACGTTCCACCAGGCGAGGTCCACGAGCTTCGTGTTGAGCTCCTTGAGCGCGGCGGTCTGGGCCGGGCCGGGCTGGGCCTGTTCCGCCTTCTGCACGAGGGCCTTCACCTCCGGGAAGGCGTCCACCGACGGCTTCGGGTTGTACCACTGCGACGACGTGACCTGGTCGGTCAGCGTGGCCATGTCGTTGCCGTCCATCGCGATCACCGCGAGGAACATCGGGTACGTCGGCGCGTTCTTCTGGTAGTCCGGCATCGACATGTTCTGCCAGTCGACCTTGATGCCCAGCTGCCCGAACGTCTGCTCGGCGGCGGGCTGCCACGCCTGGAAGATCGTCGACATCGGCATCTTGAGGCTGAATCCGTTGGCGTAACCGGCTTCGGCGAGCAGCTGCTTGGCCTTCGCGAGGTCAGTCTTGTACTTCCCGTTGCCCGCCGCGTCGTACACCTGGCTGCCGCTCGGCCACAGCTGGTCGGTGACCGTTCCGGCGTCGTTGCCGACCGCCTTGAGGATCCCGGCCGCGTCGAAGGCGTACGAGATCGCCTGCCGCACGCGCTGGTCGCCGAGGGCCTTCACCTGGCTGCCGGTGCGGTCCGCGAACTGCACGCCGACCCACGACGCCGGCTTCTTCGCGACGTTCCAGCCGTTCTGCTGCGCCTTGGGCAGGTTGGCCGCGTTGGCGAACTGGACGTTCAGCTGACCGGACAGCATCGCGTTGAAGCTGGCCGCCTGGTCGGTGATCGGGAACAGCCGCACGGTCGGGAACGGGTAGGTGGCGCTGTCCCAGTGCTTCGCGCGCTTCTTGAACACGTACTGCGACTGCGGCTGCGAGGAACCCTTGTCGAAGGTGTACGGGCCGGAGCCGTCGGGACCGTTCGCGAGCGAGTTGGCCTTGATCGCCTTCGGCGAGGCCATCCAGCTGCGGCCGAGACCCATGAAGTACAGCAGCGCGTCGTCGCGTTCGGACAGATGGAGCACGACGGTCGACGCGTCCTTCGCCTCGACGCTCTTCACGTCGATGTAGGCCTGCCCGGACCGCGTGCCGGACTTGAGGTGATTGAGGTTCTCGACCGCCGCGGCGGAGTCGAACTTCTGGCCGTCGTCGAACGCGACGTCGTCGCGCAGGTGCATCGTGAGGCTCAGCCGGTCGGCCGACCAGTCCCACGACTTCGCGAGCGCGGGGATCGGCTTGGCGTCCTTGTCCAAGGCGACCAGCGGGTCGTAGACCGCGGACAGGTACGGGCCGTCGAAGCCGATGTCGGCGTTGGCCGGGTCCCACGACGTCACGTCGAGGAACACGCCCGCCTTCAGCTCGTCGGTGCCCGCGCCCGCCCCGGCGGCGCCCGAGCCGGTGCATCCGGCGATCGCGAGCAGCGCCGCGGCGGCCGCCGCGAACAACGCCGCTGTCCTTGTCCTCGTCATTGAGTCCCTCTCTCAGGGTGCTGGACCGCCGGCGGGGTCGCTCGGCGCCCCGCCGGGAACGGCGGGCCGTCGAGTGCGGCCCGGCTCGCCGTGGTGCGGGATAGTCTACGATTGTCGGCTAAAAAATCAACGGGCCGGATGCGTTTGTTACCTCCCGGCCCCGCGGCCGTTTTCAGACGGCGTCGGCGACCAGAACGCGCGGGCTCCCGGGCAGTGCGAGGACATCGCATACGCGCCATCCTGCACCGTCCAGCCATTCGCGGACTTCCGCCTCCGGATAAACCACGGTTCCGTCGATCACGAAGTACTCCCCCGCGTGCAGCGCGTCGATCGGGCGCTGCCGTTCGTCGTCGTCGAGGAAGAAGTCCAGCAGCAGCAACGTCGCGCCGTCTCCGGCGGCGGCACGGGCGTTGGCCAGGATTTTCCGGTTCTGTTCCGCGGTGAACCGGTGCACGACGTGGTTCACCATCACCAGATCGTGCTCGCCGCCCGGTTCCGCGGATTCGGTCGGCGCGGGGTCGATGCTGATGCGATCCGCGCACCCGGCCGCATTCACCGCGTCGGTGATCCCTTGCGTGGACTCGGGTCCGAAAACGAAGCGAGCGGTCAGTGCGGGATTCGCCCGCAACGCGCCGATCGCGAATTCCGGCGACAATCCGCCCAGATCGAGCATCGAGCGGTACGGCGAAAAATCGAATGCGCGCGCGAGCATCGACGCGTGCAGCGAGTTGTAGCGCATCACGCCCGCCATGAACGTCGCCCAGCGGCCCTCGTCCATCTGGAGGTCGCCCGGTTTGCCACTGTCCACAGTGGTGTCGAACTGAAGCCAGTGTCCGTAGCTGATTTCGTTGAGAAAGGTCAGGAACGGCGCCAGATCCGTAGCACCGTTCCCTCCCAGGTACTCCTGCGCGTCCTCGGCCAGCGAATAGCGGCCGTCGGTGCGCTCCAGCAGGCCGCGCGCGTTCATCGCGTCCGCCAGGATCCGGGTCAACTGCTCGCCGGTGCCGGTGGCGGCGGCGAGTTCCGGCGCCGTTCGCGGACCGTCGGCGAGCGCGCGGAACAGACCGATCCGCGAGGCGGCGAACAACTGCTTCGCGCCCATGTACCCGATGGCGATGTCGACGATGCGGTCCGGCGCTGGTTTCGTCATGTGGCGGCTCCTCACGGCGTCGGGGGTGCCTCTCCGGGCACCCCGGGGAGCTTTAGTCTACGCACGTCGACAAAAAACACCAGCCCCTTCACCAGGTTCCGTCGGCGGCGACTTCGCGGTCGAGCCACAGTTCCTTGGTCAGCTCGCGAATCCGGTCCGCGCCGACCCGGTCCAGCAAGGCGATCGCGCCGGCATTGTCCTCCAGCTGCGCCTGCCGCGATACGCCCACGAGGACGTTCGCGGTCGCGGGATTGGCCAGGCAGAAGGCAATTCCCAGCTGCGCGGGCGACGCGTCCAACTCGGCGGCGATCTTCTGCACGGCAGGCCAGGCGTCGGCGATCTTCTCCCGGATGCCGCCGACGTCCGCGCCGATCTTGCGATTCGGCTTCAGATTCCCGACCAGCAGCCCGCCTTCGAAAATGTCCGACGCCTGCAAGGTCAGCTGCCCGGAAGCGAACAGCGGCGCGTAGAACTCGCCCTCGGCCATGGACCGCCGCGCCAGCCCGTACTTGAGCTGAGCGAAAACCGGCGGCGCCAAACCACGTTTGCGCGCAATGTCAAAAGCTTTGCGCAGATCGTCAATGCGCCAATTGTTCACGCCCCACGCGCGGAACCGGCCAGCTTCGATCTGCTCGGCGACGTCCGCGACGACCCGCTCGAGGTCGACTTCGCCGAAGTAGTCGCCGACCACGACCAGATCGGCCGACTCGACACCGACACGGTCTAGCGAGGTGTTCATTTGCTGCGCGAAGCCGACGTTCGGGTAGTCCCAGAGCCAGAGTTTCCCGCAGTAGAGCCAATCTTCGCGGGCGAGACCGGCTTCGCGGACCGCGCGGCCGAAGATCTGATCAGTCGTGGAGCCCTCGGCGTGCGGGCCCATGTCGTAGTGCGCGACGTCGAAGAAGGCGTGCCCGAGTTCGGCCGCGCGGGCGATCAGCGCCACCGCGTCGCCGAACTCCATCCGGTCCCAGGTGTTCCACGAGCCGAGCGACAACGCCGGCACGAGCGGGAACGCCGGGCCCAGTCCAGGTCGATCCGTCGCCACGATTCCTCCTGCGATTCAAGGGATTTATTTTCTACGCTTGTATACTATAAGCCCCGCGTACCCCGCTCCCGGCGAAAGGAAACGACGATGCCCGCTGCCCGTACCGTGCTGATCACCGGAGGTGCCGGCGGCATTGGCCGCGCAATCGGCGCCGCCTTCGCCCAGGCCGGCGATTCCGTGGTGCTCGCCGACCTCGACGGCGCCGAAGAAGCCGCCAAACCGGTTGGCGGGCGCGGAATCCGGCTCGACATCACTGACGAGGCCGCGATCTCCGCGGCGCTCGACGAGGTCGGCCCGGTCGACGTCCTGGTCAACAACGCCGGCCTCCTCAGCGTCCACGGGCGGTTGCTGGACCTGCCGGGCGCGGACCTGCTGCGCATTCTTTCGACCAACGTGCACGGCACGTTCCTGATGACGCAGCTGGTCGCCCGCCGGATGGTCGAGCGCGGTGCGCCGGGCGTCGTGGTGAACCTGTCCTCGATCGGCGGGCGGCAGCCTACGCCCGGCATGGGCGGTTACGAAAGCAGCAAAGCGGCGGTCGACGCGTTGACGCGCTGGGCCGCGATCGAGTTGGCGGAGCACAAGATCCGGGTGAACGCGGTCGCCCCCGGCCCAGTCGCGACACCGATGCTCGCCGCCGCCATGCCGCCGGGATCGCCCGCCCACGACGCGTGGGTGGCACGGATCCCCGACGGCCGGATGGCCGCAGTCGAAGACGTCGCCGCCGCCGTGGTCTTCCTGGCAAGCCCGGCCGCCGCCCACATCACCGGGACGAGCCTCCCTGTGGACGGCGGCCAGCTGCTCACCTGAAATAGCTGTCCGTGAAGGGCTCCTTGAGGGAATCTGATTCCCTCAAGGAGCCCTTCACGG
>NZ_JBHZAG010000149.1:0-15267 GCF_042754125.1 Amycolatopsis sp. NPDC059235 | reverse complement strand
TAAGATCAGGTGGCGGGGAACTGGGTGCGGTACTGGTGGTTCGGCGGCAAGGGGGTTTTTACGCGGTTTGAGGCCTGGGGCGTGTTTATGCCGGTTCTAACCGGCATAACCACGCACGACCTCCTCCACCGTCTCGCCGCTCTCCCCGCGCACCAACAGCACCAAGCGCGCGGGTACGCCTGCCGCGGCGTAGGCGGCCAACCGGTGATGCCCGTCAAGCACCACGCCCAGCACGAACCGTTCCGGCCACTGGGCGCTGATGTACCGGTCCTCCGCCCAGGCCAGCAGCAACGCCGCCGGACGCTCGCCGCGGGCGATGGCTTCCGCGTACCGGTCGACTGTCACCTGGTCCAGCGCGTCGAGCGGTTGCGACGGAACCACGCTGCCGTACGTCGGCATCTCGCCGGGAATCGCTTGTGGGAGCTGGAAATGCTCGATGCCCGGCCAGTCCGGGTCTCCCTCCCACGCACTGCGCGTCTCGGTTCTGCGCATCGACCACCACGACTGTTCCAGCGTCCGCACGCGTTCCAGCGGCAGATCGGCCAAGAGCATCCGGTAGTGCCCAGTCTCCAGCTCCTGGAGCAGCGGTTCCAGCGCGCGCACTGTCGCGGCGGTGAGTTCGCGGGGCGCAGCAAGGACTTCCCGCACCCGGGCGGCACCGGCCAAGGCTTCAGCGGGACCGAAGCCGAGCAGGCGCAGCGTTGATTCACAGGTCTCGCACCCCGAGCCGACGCCGAATCGCGCCTGATCCCCGACGTACAGGGTCTGATCCCAGCGCGGCCACATCGAGCCCGGCAGCGACGGGTCGAACTCGACGCGCACCCGGGCCCGGCCTTCGTCGACGGAAAACCGCAGCGCGAAAGGAGAATCGACGGCGACGTCCCGCACCTCCGGGACCGGCCCGACGGTCAGGTCGAGCCCTGCCCACACCTGGCGGATGTCGTCCGGCGACGGGAGCAACGGGGACCGCCCGGTGAGCCGGACCAACGCCCGGTGGACGTCCCAGGCATTCTGCTCCGGTCCGTTCGCCAGCCAGTCGAGCAGCACCGGAACCGCGGCCGGATCGCCCATCTCCTCCAGCGCGACAGCCAAGAAGATGTGCTTGAGCCCAGCGACCGCGAAAAGCCGCCGCGCGATCGGCACTGTCCATTCGCGCGCGCCGAGCCGAGCCAGCGCGAGCGCCGCCCGGCCGCACCGGTCGTCGTCTTTCAGCAGCGCACCGAGGGCCTTCGCCCGCCGCCGGTTCCCGGACAGCCCTGCCGCGTCAATGACCGGCGGCTGATATCCCAGTTCCTTGATCAGCTGATCCAGCACGGGCTCGGGCACCGGCAGGCCCCGGTGCACCACCGATGCCAGCAGACTGGCCGTGCGGAGCCGGATCAGCAGGTCGAGCAGGATCGGATCGCCGGCCGCCCCGAGCAAGTCCAGCAGGTACTCGAGGTGTCGCCGCTGGTCGTCGTTCGCCGCCGGGTACAGCTCTCCCGCGCGCGCGGCCAACGCGGCCGGTCCCGAAGGCGGGTCGGCGGCCAAGGCGGCGAGCATCGGATAGTCGGCGGCGAGAAGATCATCCACCCGACGAGCCTACTGCCGCATTCACCCGAATTACGCCAGCAAGAACTCCGCCACCCGCTCTCCCATCAACACCGCGGGCGCGTTCGTGTTGCCGCTGATCACCCGCGGCAGCACCGAAGCGTCCGCGACCCGCAGCCCGGACACCCCGCGCACCGCGAGCGTCGGGTCCGTCACCGCCAGCTCGTCCGTTCCCATCCGGCAGGTGCCTACCTGGTGGTGGTAGGTGATCGCCGTGCGCCGCACGTACTCCCGGACATCCGCCGGTCCCGGGTACAGCTCCCGCGCGCCCCACTCCTCCGCCAACGCCGGGGCTCTGCCGATCAACCGGCACTGCTCCACCGAAGCGACCAGGCTCTCGAAGTCCGCCGGGTGCGCGAGCGCGGCGAGATCGATGAGCGGCATCTCGGCCGGATCCGTGCCGCGCAACCGCAGCGTGCCCCGGCTCTGCGGCGTGATCATGCCCGCCATCAGCGAAAACCCGGTCTCCGGTCCGGTCATCCACGGCTCGTACATCGGCACGCTGAAGTGGATCGGCTGGGTGTCCGGCACCTCGAGGCCCGGGCGACTGCGCCAGAACAGGTGCGTCTGCGTCACCGAAAGGCCGGTCTGCGGCGGCGCGACCTCGCGCCGGTCCGTGGCGAACACGACCGGCGACAGCAGATGGTCGTGCAGGTTCTCGCCGACCCCCGGCAGGTCCGCGACAACGTCCAGGCCCAGCGCGGCGACGTCGTCGGCCGGGCCGATTCCGCTGCGCAGCAGGATCGCCGGGGACGCCAGCGCGCCGGCGGCGAGCACGACCTGGTCGGCGAACAGCGGCTCCAGGTTGCCGTCGATCTCCGCCAGGACACCGATGCAGCGATCGCCCTCGAAGAGCACCCGGTGCACCAGCGCGCCGGTGTGCACGGTCATCTGCTCGGCGACCGGCTCGGCGTAGCAGAGCCAGGTGTTGCGCCGCCGTCCGCCGGCCATGGTGACCTGCTGCACGGAGATGCCGTCGAGCACGCCGCTGTTGTAATTGTCGTTGAACGGCAGGCCGATCTCCTGCGCTGCGTCCACAATGGACTTCTGGATCGGCTGCAGCGGATCGTGCTGTTCCAGGTCGAGCAGGTCGCGTTCGATCCGCTCGTACACCGGGCGCACGTCGTCCCAAGCCCAGCCGGGCAGCTCCCAGCCGTCGTAGTCCGCCGCCGCGCCGCGGACCCAGATCATCGCGTTCAGCGAATGCGAGCCGCCGAGCACCTTGCCGCGCGGCAGGTGCAGCCTGCGGTTCCCGGCGTGCGGCTGCGGCACCGTGTAGTAGCCCCAGTCCTCGGCGGCGTGCCACAGCTCGCCCGCGCGCGACGGGTCGTGGATCGCCGCGTTCGTGTCCGGTCCGCCCGCTTCCAGCAGCGTCACCTTCGCGCCCGCGTCGACCAGCCGCCGGCACACCACCGAGCCCGCCGAGCCCGCACCCACCACGATCACGTCCATGTCCTGATCCTGACCGGTCCCCCGGCTCCGCCCGGCATTGTCTTCACTCGCCGACAACGGGCGTGCCCTCGCGGACAAGACCGCCCGGCCGCCGCGCGCCGATACTCGGAGGCGACCAGAAGATTTGGGACTAGGGAGCGCCATGCCGACACGCCTGTTCATCGACGGTCAGTGGACCGAGGCCGGCGGGGAGCCCATCCCGACCCGCGATCCGGCCACCGGCACGGTTCTCGAAGACGTCGGGACGGCGACCCAGGCCGACGTCGACGCCGCGGTCGCCGCCGCGCGCCGCGCGCTGACCTCGCCGGAGTGGGCCGGGCTCGCGCCGGTGCAGCGCGCGAAACTGCTGTTCCGCCTCGCCGACCTCGTCGAGCAGCACCACGAGGAACTCGCCGCGCTGGAAACCCGCGATCAGGGCCAGCCGATCGGCATCTCACGCCAGGTGAGCGTCACCGGCGCGGCCGAGCACCTGCGGTATTTCGCCGGCTGGGTCACGAAAATCCAGGGCACCACCAACCCGGTTTCGTTCCCGGACACCCTGCACTACACGCGCCGCGAGCCGGTCGGCGTGAACGCGCTGATCACGCCGTGGAACTTCCCGCTGATGATCCTGGTGTGGAAGCTCGCGCCCGCGCTCGCCACCGGAAACACCGTGGTGATCAAGCCGAGCGAGGTCACGCCGCTGACCAGCATCCGGCTGGTGCAGCTGGCCGAGCAGGCCGGCATCCCCGCGGGCGTCGTCAACCTGGTCACCGGCGACGGCCCGGTGGGCGCGATGCTGAGCGCGCACCACGACGTCGACCACGTCTCCTACACCGGCTCCACCGCGGTCGGGAAGCTGATCACCGCGGCGAGCGCGGAGTCCAACCTCAAGCGGCTGACCCTCGAACTCGGCGGCAAGGCCCCGAGCATCATCGCCGCCGACGCCGACCTGGACGCCGCCGTCGCGGGCAACCTCGCCGGCGCGACGCTGAACACCGGCCAGGTCTGCGCGGCGTACACGCGGTTCTACGTCGACCGCAAACGCGAGCAGGAGTTCGTGGAGAAGATGGCCGCCGGGCTCGCCGGGCTGCAGGTCGGTCCCGGCCTGGAGGAGACCACGCAGGTCGGCCCGCTCGTGTCGGACAAGCACCGCAAGCACGTGGCGAAGCTGGTGGCGACCGGCCGTTCCGAAGGCGCGGACCTGGTCACCGGCGGCTCGGAAGTCGACCGCGACGGCTACTTCTACCAGCCGACGCTGTTCGCGGGCGTCACTGACAACATGACGATCATGCGCGAGGAGATCTTCGGCCCGGTGCTGGCGGTGACGCCGTACGACGACCCGGACGAGCTGGTCGCGCGCGCGAACGACACGCAGTACGGCCTCGCCGCGACCGTCTGGACCCGCGACATCCGCACGGCGCAACGCTATGCGGACGGGATCCGCGCGGGGGCGGTGTTCGTGAACATGCCGCCGATCCCGGACATGGCCGCGCCGTGGGGCGGGTACAAGGCATCGGGCTGGGGTCGCGAGATGGGGCCGTGGGCGCTGGACGCGTACACCGAGACGAAGGCGGTTTGGCTGCACTACGGCTACTGAACGCCTTCGGGGCTCGACAGTCTTTCTCCGGCTGTCGAGCCCCGTTCAGCGGGCCAGTTCCGCCAGCGACAGCAGCAGATGCGCCGACTCCGGGTACCAGATGTCCGAATGCGCCCCGGCTGGATTCCACCAGCGCCCGCGCCGGAACCGCCATCCCGACTCGACATTGACGATCCTCCGGTCCATTTCGGACCGTGAGTAGGCCGCGTCCACCTTGTGCAGTACCGTATTCGCGATCTCGCCGACCGGGACTTTCACCCCGGCATTCCCGATCCCCGGCACGCCTTCCGCCAGCCGGTGCCACAATCCGGTGGCCCGGTCGGCGCGGGAACGGGTCAGCACGATCGGCCCGTTGATCGGGGCGTCGCGCAGCACCGGGGCGAACCGGTCGGCGAAGATGTCCGGCCGCGCGGCCATCTGGAACACCAGCAGAGTGTCCACAGTGTACGGATAACGCGGGTCGGCGCGATCCCACCCGAGAACCGGCGGGCCGTCCCCAGCAGCGGCCTGCACCGCTTCCACCGTGAACCGGCCGCCGAAGGAATGGCCGACGCAATGCAGATACTGACCGGTGACAGTCCGCAAACTCGGCGCGCTTCCGGGCAACTGCCGTTCCGCGTTCAGATATCCGAGCAGTTGGCCAAGCGCCCCCGCTGCCCGCCCGTCTGTGGTCATCTTGTGTGCCCGGTCGCGGATCCGCCGGTAGCCGGTCAGGAACGGATTGCTCATCGACGGCCAGCGCACCATGACGTAAAACCCTTGCCACGCACCGAGTCCTTCGTAAGACCCGGCCGCGTAGCGCTCTTCGATCAGCCCGAAGAACTGCCGGGCCCGCCGGTCCGCGGTCTCCCGGTTGTTCTGCCAGCCGTGCACGAACACGACGATGTCGGTCGCCGTCGCCGGGACTTCCAGCCACCGGGCCAGAAACCGCGGCGTCGCCTCGGCGGGCACTGGCCGTCCGGTTTCCGGATCCACGAAATCGCCGTGCTCGTCGAGGTCCAGGATCACCGGTTCGGTCACGGTCGCCCTTCCTGCCACAGATGCACATCGATCCCGCGGTACAGCGAAAACATCAGCCCGAGCGGATTGTGGTGTTCGTCAGCGAACGAGCGCGCCAGCGAGCGCACGATGTCGCCCAGTTTCGCACCCGAATCGATGAACTCGGTGAACAGCCGCTGCGAATACTCGCGCGCGAACGCGGGCGGCAGGTCGATCTGCGGACCGATCAGGCAGCGTCCGCCGTTGCCCAGCAAGGCTTTGCCGAACGCCGAGTAGAACGCCGACGTGACCTGCCCGCCCTGGCACGCCCCGACGTACACGAACGGCCGCGTCGGCAGCGGCGCTTCCGCCAGCCACGCGATCAAATCGGTGCCGTAGATCCGTTCGCCGTCGCCGAGCTTCAGATACGGCTGCTCGACCAGGCCGCCAGAGCCGCTCACCTTGCCGTGACAGCCGAAATACGTGACGTGGTCGGCGAAATCGCGGCTGCGGAAATGCGCGGCGAGCGTTTTCTTGTCGGGCCGCAGCACGACTTCGGCGCGGCCGTGGAAGAAGTCGACCACTGGCGCGATGTAAGGCGTGTCCGGGAATTGCTTGTCGACGCCGTGGTCGACGTTGAGTCCGACGACCGGTTTCCCGCCGTCCACCGTGATCCGCGCGTCGAAGTCGTCGACCCGCGAGAAGGTGTGCTCCACGACGTGCCGATAGCCCCAGAACCCCGCCAGAGACCAGTTTTCGTCGTCCGGGTACTCGTCTGGCCCTCGCGGCGACGTGTACAGCATTCCCCACGGCACGATCAGGCTGTCCGATTCGATGCTGATCACGTTCTCGCCCTCGGCGAGCGCCAATTCCAGCAGCGAACGGATCCGCCGCAGCCCGTCGTCCTGACCGGCGAACAGCAGCCGGTACATCAGGTAGCCGGCCTCGGCGAGCGCGAAACCCGCGCGCCGCAACAGTTCCGGCCGCGCCGCCAGGTCCCAGCCGTCGGCGAACGGATACCGGCGCGGGCCGCGTTCGGTCTGCTCGGCGAGGTCCACAATGTGCCGCTGCCACGTTTCGCGGAGGATGTCGATCCGGGAGTTCAGCTCGCCGAGGCTGTGGGTGATCCGGCCCTGATACCCGCCGCCGCCGTCCTCCGGAAACGCGCTGCCCCAGGCCTGCACGAGAAGCCCTGGCACACCGGGAAATTCGAGGAACCGAAGATTGACCGTCCGCGCCCGGTTGTACGGCGGCACCGCGACGCGACTCAGCCCGGCGGTGTTGTCAACGGTCACCTCGGCGCTCAGCTGACGGGTCATGACGGCACCTCCACCGGCAGCGCGGCCGCGATTTCCAGGAGCAGCTGGGCGTCGTGCTCGCGGTAGATCCGGAACACCAGCCGCAGCGTCCCCGGTTCAGCCGGGACGACCCCGAACGCCGCCGGTTCGCGCAGCCGGTCGCCGGTGATCCAGCCGACCCGCGACACCGGCACAGCCATCCCGGGCGCGGCGTCGAGCAGCACCCGGACGCGCACCACGTCCGACTGTGCGGGCGCGGGTTCCTTGCGCCGCACCGAAACCGCGACTCCTACCAGCTGCCCGACGAGGACCGGCCCGTCGGACTGGCACTCGACGGTCGCCTCGAGCAAACCCGGAGCAGGCGGCGGAGCGTCGTCCGGCGGTCTCGCGCCGATCGCCCGCAGCCCGGCCCAGATGACGCGCTGGGAGTCGAACGGATCCGGCCCCGGGTCCAGGTGATCGGGTCGCACCGGATAGCCGACCCGTCCGGTGCGCCAGGTACCGGGCCGCGGATCAGCCCGCCGGGAATCAACACGCCGCGACTCGACCCGACGAGAATCCACTCGGCGGGAATCCACCCGACGCGACTCGACCCGACGCGACTCGACCCGACGCGAATCCACCCGACGCGACTCGACCCGCGCGCTGAGCACCGCCCCGTCCGCAACCGGATCGGGAGCCAGCAGGTCGGTCTCGTAGGCCTCCCCGACCGGCGGCGGCTCCGGGGCGGCCGGAGCCCGCGTCCGATACCGCGCCGAAATCCGCTCCGACAGAAAGTCTTCCCCGTCCAGCGGCCCGCGGAAACTCACGAGCCCGCTCTCCGCGTCGACGATGTCCACCAGCAACCGCAACCGGCCCAGCACGGCCTCGTTCCCCTGCGCGGTCGCCAAAGCCACCGCCGAGCCCAGCGCGTCCAGCGCGGAGTCCAGATTTCCGTTGCGGTACGCGGAAAGCGCGGCCTCCACCTCGGCCGCGAGACCTGGCGGCCCGGTCGGCGCCGGGGCCGCTTGAGCCGGATCGTCGGTCAGCCGCACGTACACGTGCGCTGCCTCCGACTGCGCGGTGTCCTGTTGCGCCCAGAGCGTGACCAGCACATTCTCTTCTCCGGTCGCCATTCTCGACGGCACGAGAAAGCTCAGCGCGTAACTCCTGGTTTCCCCCGCCGTCCACTGACCGAGGTCGAGCACCGAATCGCTGATTCGCCGCTGTGGCAACGGCATCAGCGTTTCCGCCGGCGTCGTCTGGCCGACCCAGTACAGCACGCACCCCGGCAGCTCTCGCACGAACAGCCGCATCGAACCGCCGCCGGAGCCCGCCGTGACCACGACCTGCACAGTCGTGGTCGAAGCGTGCCGCGGCAGGTAGTCCGGGTGGTGCACCACGATGGTCGGCTGCCAGGCAGGACGCGGTTCGGGAACCTTGGCCTGACGCACCCGGCGGGCATGCTCCCGCAGCATCGACCACGCCCGATTCGAATGCGTCCGGTAAATCTGCGCCAGGTCGTTCCGCACCTGGCGAAGGTCAGGCAGCCGGGCAGCAGCCGAAGGTTTCCCCGGGGCCAGCCGCAGCAGCACTTCCCCGACCACCGCGGTGAGCCGGTCTTGTTCGTCCTCGCCCAGATCCAGTTCGCCGAGCCGGGACCACGCAGCGGCGGCTTCGTCCACACTGGACAGTTCGGTGGCGAGCGCCCGCACCGCGCCGGCCCGGGCCGCCGTGCTGGCGGGCACCTCGTCCAAAACCGCTGCCGCGCCGACACGATCGCCGCCCCGGAGCCGGATCCGGGCAAGCCCGAACGCCGCGGCGACCATGGCCCGGTCGCAGGCCCACACCGCCTCGTAGTAGCGCGCCGCGGCCTCGGCCGAGCCCCGCAGTTCCGCGCAGAAGCCCAAGGCCAGCAACGGTGCCAGCTCGCCCGGCAGCTGACTCGCGCACTCCCGGTACTGGCTCTCCGCGTCGTCCAGCATTCCCGCGTCCAGCAACACCCCAGCACCTCGCCAGGTTTCCCCGACCTCCTCGGACCCGGTGAAAATGGCGATGGGCAAGGCCTCCCGGACGTCGTCGAGCCGCAGCGCGTCGTCGGCGCGCAACGGCGGTTCCGAAGCCCAGGCCTCCCACTCCGGCACTCCGAGCCCCGCCGCGGCGAGCCCGCGAGGATTGCCGAACTGCCGGGACGCCGCCGGACGCGGCACGCGAGTGCGCTGGCTGAGCAACTGCCGCAGCACCCCGCGCAGCTGCTCGGCCATGTCGTGGGCGGTCGCGAACCGGTCGGCGTAATCCGCGGTCGCCCGGTCGATCAGCGCCCGCAGCATCTCTGTTCCGACGCTGTCGTCGAGGGAACAGGCACGCAGCAGCTCCTCCAGGGTGCGGCCGAGCGAATAGAGATCCGAACGGACGCTGACGCCGTCGCGGTCCAGCTCGGACCGCGACGGCTGATACGCCGGGGTGGCGACGAGCACGCTGTCCCGGTCGTCCCGCCGCCGCATCGAGCCAAGATCGACGAGCGTGATCCGATCGCCGTCCTGCAGCACGTTGTCCGGTTTCACATCGACGTACAGCAGCCCTCGCTGGTGCAGGTACCCGAGCGCCTCCAGCAGCTGCAGCCCGTACGCGGCGACGTGCTCCGGGCGCAGCCGTTTCGCGCGGCGGGCCACCGTCCGCAGCGAAATCCCGCGCACGTATTCCATCACCAGGTACCCGATCGGCCTGCCGGTTTCCGGGTCCGGGTCTTCGACGTGCGCGAGGGTGCGGACGACGTTCGGATGGTCCAGTCCCAGCAACTGCGGGACGATGGCGGATTGCGCGGCGGCCAGCGCGCCGTCGCGGTCCCGTTCGCCGATCAAGCCTTTGAGCACCACGAACCGGCCGCCGTCGGCCTCGTCGCGGGCGAGATAGATCCAGCTGAAGCCGCCGTGCGCGATGCAGCCGACGACCGAGTAGCGACCGGCGACGACCATGCCGGGCTCCAGCGACGGCAGGAAGCTGAACGGCGTGCCGCACTGCACGCAGAAGCCGCGCTTCCGGCCGATCCGCGCGCCCTCGCCGCGGCCCACCGGATTGCCGCATTCCACGCAGAACCGGTGCCGCTCCGGCAGCGCCGAGTCGGGGAGGACGGCGTCGTACGGGTCGGGCAAGGTCGCTTTCGGCAGCGCGACCCGCAGGTCCCCGGTGTCCGGCGGCGGCACGCTGCCGGTGCGGACGAGGAGTTCGTCGAGCCGGTCCTCGATCACCGAATCGTCGGTCACCCATTCGCGCAGCTGCGGGAAGTACGCCAGCACGGTGTCCGCCGGAACCAGCCGCACCGCGTGGTCGACCACCACGATGCCGAGCAGCCGCCCGGTGCGGCTGTCGAACACCGGACAGCCGGACAGGTCCGGGTCGACGCGGCCCTCCAGCACTGTGAGCGGGACCCGCTCGCCGTCCGGCACCCCGGTGGTGGCGCGCACCCAGATGCCGTAGCCGAGGCGGAGGGGAAGGCTGTGGATCCGGACTTCCCGCCCGGATTCGACCTTGCGCCGGAGCAGGGCGCCGCGGCGCACCGGAGTCTCCAGTTCGAGCAGCGCCAGGTCGCCGCGCGCGCCCGCGAGCGGCGGGACCAACCCGGCCAGCGACGCGGACCCCGCCGATCCGACCCGGAAAACGGTTTCGTCGCGGGCCGCCCGGGAGCAGGTCAGGACATACCGGTCGCCGATCAGCACGCCCGCGCCGAGGAGGCGGCCGTCGGCAGCGTGGATCCGCGTCTGCCCCGTATTCCACCCCAGATCAGCGGCCACGAGGTAAAACCTTACCCGGCGACGGCCGCCGGATCGTTCAGTTCGGGCAAAGCCGTCCGGTCACTCGGCGCGACGGGTTGCCCTCCCCGAATGGACGTATCGCGCGCGGCCGGAGCCGTCGTCGCCGAGGAAGACCAGGGGCAGGTGGATCCCGCCCTGTGCCTCGCGGAGGATCAACGTGTCGCCTTCGAGGAAGACGAGTTCGGATTTGCTGGCGGAACTCAATTCCGCGGCTGTCCCTTTAGGACGTTGCTCCAGCCAGACCCGGCCGTCGTCGTCCTGGGAGACCACAAGATCGGCGACTGTACTCGCATAGGTGCCGAGATACCGATCCGCGGCGAACGCTTCCGGCTCGGCCGGCGGACGCGGCTGCAACGACACTTCGACGCCCCCGAATTCCTTGAGCAGCGCGGGAACGAGACCGGCGTACAGGCTCATCGCGTCGCCGCCATTGGTCAGCAACGCCACCGCGAGGTCGCTTTCGGGCACCAGCCGGAGGAACGCCGCCTGGCCGATCGTGTTGCCGTCGTGGCCGTAGACCTGGCCGCTCGGGGTGTCGAACAGCTCCCAGCCGAGACCCCAGGCGTCGCCCATGATGCCCAGCGGCGGGAGGTCGACCTGCCGCTGCAACATCGCCGCGGCGCTCTTCGCGCTCAACACTTCGGCACCGCCCGCGAGGTGCATGCGAGCGAAAGCGAGCAGATCCGCCGCGGACATCGCGAGCGACGAACCGGCCGGGCCGTTGGAGCGCAGCATCGACCAGAACGGCGCAGGCACGAGGTCAGCGCCCGGCTCGGGTTCGAGATGCCCGATCGCGGCGCGGTAACGGATCGCGTCGAGGGCGTTCGGGGAAAACTGCTGGAGCTTGAGAGGTTCGGCGAGGTACTCGCGCAGGCAATCCTCGTAATGCTTGCCGCGCAACACTTCCACCAGCCGCCCGAGGACGACGTACCCGGCGTTGTTGTAAGAGAACAGCTCCCCGGGCGGGAAAAGCTGGGCGACGCCGTCGAGAGTCGCGACGAATTTCTCGACCGCGTCGTCGCCGGGCCCGGTGTCGGTGAAGAGGTCGCCCTCGAATCCGGCGGTGTGGCTGAGCAACTGGCGCACGGTGATGGCCGCGTCGCCCAGCTTGAGGTCGGGCAGGTACTGCCGGATCGGGGCGTCGAGGTCGGCCAGGCCCTCGTCCACGAGCTGCAGGACGAGGGTCGCTGTCCAGACCTTGGTGATCGAGCCGATTTGGAATACCGAATCGGTCGTGGCGGTGACGCCGGTGCCGAGATTGAGCACCCCGGCGGCCGCGGTGGCCGTCTCCTCGCCGACGGCCACCGCGATGACCGCGGCGGGGACCTGGTGGTGTTCCAGCAGCGCGGGGAGGTCCTGCTCCAGCCGCCTGCGGAGAGCGTCGAGCTTGTCCATCCCGGGAAGCTATCGCTCCGCTGCGGCGAAAACTTCGTCTCCCGCTACGGAAAAACCGGCGGCATGCTGGAGCAGCGGACGAACTGCTCAGACGAGCACTTCGCCGTCCCGGGCCACGACCCGGCCACCCGCGATCACCAGCGAACGCACCGGCACCCGCATCAACGCATCCGGCACATTCTCCGCCGCCACCAACACCACGTCCGCCCGGCAACCCGGTGCCAGATCATGCCGCCCACGACCCACAAACGACCCCGCACGACGCGTCGCCAGCTCCACCGCCGCCACCAGATCCTCGTCCTTCCGCAGCCCGTGCAACCGGGCGAAGCCGAGCGCGATCTGCAGCACGTCGCCGTCACCGTACGGGGACCACAGGTCGCGGATTCCGTCCGTGCCGAGGCCGACCGGGACCTCGCGCGCGGACAGCTCGGTCCACGGCAGGGGGGCCGTCCGCACCGGAGCGACGGTTGCCAGCGAGATGCCCGCTTCGGTGATCCGGTCGAGCAACGCCGCCTGCCGCGCCGGGGGAACCTCGCCAAGCGCGAAGCCGTGCGACACGGTGACCTTGCCCTGCAGTCCGGTGCGCACCGTCCGGTCGGCGATCAGCTCGTACTGGAACGCGCCCAGCTCGCCGCCGTCGTGCAGGTGGATGTCGAGGCCGACGCCGCGTCGCTCGGCGATCTCGAACAGTCCGTCGAGCTGGCCGACCGGATCGCGGTCGATGCCCGCCGGGTCGAGGCCGCCGATCCAGCCGGCGCCCGCCGCCGCGGCCTCGTCGAGCAGCTTGAGCACGCCGGGCCGGCGCAGCACGCCGTCCTGCGGGAAGGCCACGATCTCGACCTCCACCGCGCCGCCCAGCCGCTGCGCGGCGTCCCGCACGATCTCAATACCGCGCAGGCCGAGCCCCAGGTCGACGTCCACGTGGCTGCGCGCCGCGGTGGTGCCGTGGCGCAGGAACTCGCGCAGCACCGTCTCGGCGACCTCGACGCTCGGGATCCCCAGCTTGTCCCGCTCGGCGCGCTCGTGCGCGATGCGGCCTTCGGTGCTCGCGACGCCGCCGTAGGAGACCCACGGCTTGCCCCACCAGCTCTTGTCGACGTGCGCGTGCGAGTTGACGAACCCGGGCAGCGCGAGCAGGCCCGCGCCGTCGATCTGTTCGCCTTCGACCGGGGCCGAACCGGCGGGCCGGACGTCGGAGATGCGGTCGCCGTCGAGGACGATGTCGGCCAGGTCGCCGCCCCACGGGCGCACGCCGGTCACAGTGAGAGAAGCCATGATAATGGTATACCAAATTATCGGGCCGCTGTCCCGCGAGCCTGGCCCTGACACTCCCAGGACCGAGGGGTACTGGCCGCGCCGCGCCCTCGGCAGCACCATGGACGGCAGCCGCGACGGCACCGGCGCGGCGAGAAAGAAGGGCGGAACATTGACCGACAACCTCCCCGGCGGGACGTTCACGTTGGCCGGGCGCACCGTCGCCCGCCTGGGATACGGCGCGATGCAGCTGGCCGGCCCCGGCGTCTTCGGGCCGCCGAACGACCGCGACGAGGCGCTCGCGGTGCTGCGCACGGCCGTTGAGCTGGGCGTGAACCACATCGACACCGCTGACTTCTACGGGCCGTACGTGACGAACGAACTGCTCCGCGAAGCGCTCGCGCCGTATGACGGGCTGCAGATCGTCACCAAGGTCGGCGCGGTGCGCGACGACCAGGGCGGCTGGATCCACGAGCGCTCGCCCGAGCAGCTGCGCGACCAGGTGGAGTCGAATCTGCGGAACCTCGGCGTCGAGGCGCTCGACGTGGTGAACCTGCGCGTCGGCGGCGGCGAGGACGGACACTCGCCGGTGCCGGGTTCGCTGGCCGAACCGTTCGGCGCGCTCGCCGAACTGCGCCAGGAAGGCAAGATCAAGGAACTCGGCGTGAGCGTGGTCGACGCCGAGCAGGTGGCCGAGGCGCAGTCGATCGCGCCGGTGGTCACCGTGCAGAACTGGTACAACGTGGCGCACCGCGGGGACGAGAAACTGATCGAATCCCTTGCCGCCCAAGGGATTTCCTACGTCCCGTTCTGGCCGCTCGGCGGGTTCAGCCCGCTGCAGTCCTCGACGCTGGACGACGTCGCCGCTCGGCTCGGCGCGAGCCCGAAGGCGGTCGCGCTGGCCTGGCTGCTGCACCAGTCGCCGAACATCCTGCTGATCCCCGGCACGTCGTCGGTCGCACACCTGCGGGAAAACGTCGCGGCGGCCGACCTGGAACTGCCCGCGGACGCCTTGGCCGAATTGGACACTATCGCCGGATAACGGCGGATCGGGGTGATGATTGTCCACCGGCGTCGACAATCATCACCCCGAATCGCGGCGGAAAACTCGCCCGGAGTATCCGGTGAACGGACGGCGAATTCCCCTCCGCTGCCGTGCAATTCACCGACGAACGACGGTGCAGCGAAAGTCCCGGCGAGATTAGCGTGGCCGGTGGCAATTTCCGCCACGCTAAGGAGAACACGCGCCGATGAACGTCAAGAGCGCCTGCGCCGCGATTCTCGCCGTCGCCGGGCTGATCGCCGCCCCGGCCACCGCGTCGGCCGCGGTGGCCGACCTGCCCAGCTACGAACAATGGCAGTCCGACGTGCGCGAAGCCGTCGACCCGGCCATTCCGTGGCTGACCGACCGGGTCGCGCAAGGCGGGTCCAAGCTGGCGATCGTGCTGGACATCGACAACACGTCGCTGGAAACCGAATACCATCCCGGCGAACCGAACAAACCGGTTCTCGCGGTCGCCCAATGGGCGGGCCAGCACCACGTGTCCGTCCTGTTCGTGACGGCGCGGACCAGTTCGTCCTCGGCGCGCAAGCAGTTGAGCAGCGCGGGCTACCCGATCGACGCGATCTGCACCCGCGAATCCGGCGAAGGCACCGCGGAGGGCAAGCAGCGCTGCCGCGCCGACCTGACCCAGCAGGGCTACACGATCACGGCGAACATCGGCAACCGGTCCACCGACCTCGAGGGCGGAGACTACGAAAAGGGCTTCAAACTGCCGGACTACGACGGCCAGCTTTCCTGACTCGCGAGTGGCGGGGGGGGGGGGGGGCGGCCCCCCCCCCCCCCCCCCACAAACGCCCCCCCCCACCCCCCCCCCCCCCCCCGCGCGGAAAAAAAAAAAACACAAACGGCGAGAGGGGGGGGGGTGTG
>NZ_JBHZAG010000148.1:0-15398 GCF_042754125.1 Amycolatopsis sp. NPDC059235 | reverse complement strand
CTCGCCGCCGATGAGCTTGGCGCGCGATGCCGAAAGTCCGTGAGGGGAACCCTGAGGGAATCAGAGTCCCTCAGGGTTCCCCTCACGGACTTTTCGCGGCTTTCGCGGCAAACGGAGCCATGCCGCCCGTCTCGCCAGGCTGTGCTCCGCATCCCGCTGGGCTAGTGCGTCACAACGAACTCGCCACCCGCCGCGCTGCTGAGAACACCCCAATGTGGCATTGGGTGCATCTGACGCACCGAACGCCACATTGGGTGCGCTGAACGCACCGAACGCCACATTGGGTGCGCTGAACGCACCGAACGCCACATTGGGTGCGGGAAGCCGCGGGGCCGGGCGCGCGTCCATTCGTTGGTCGCCCCGTCCCGGCATGCGAACTCTCGTGTGCCCTGACCGCGGGAACCCGCTCCGGAATAGCGTCCCGGAGCCCGGCGTTCTCCTTGTCGGGAAGTCCCGCGCGGTGCCGTCCCAAGGCCCCGATCTGGGGTTACGATGACCGGTCGGCGACCGTAGCGACCCCCCGCCCGGACCGCTCCGCGAGTGGACGGGTATCTTTGGAGACCGTGCCCGGCAGGCGTCGGGCCGCTCCGCGTGCCGTTGGGCATGAGCGGGGTGCTTTTGCACCCGGTTCACCGGCCTCGCCACGTGGGGTTCCGACGGAAAATCCCTCCGGGAAGTTACCGGTCGCGAGACCGTGACGCGGGCCGACACGCCCGACCGCGGGGACCGGTGAAGACACGAAGAAGCAAGATCACGACAGGAAGCTGGTCCATTGCCCACGATCCAGCAGCTGGTCCGCAAGGGCCGCCAGGACAAGGCTGCCAAGCAGAAGACCGCGGCCCTCAAGGGGAGCCCGCAGCGTCGTGGCGTGTGCACCCGCGTGTACACCACGACTCCCAAGAAGCCGAACTCGGCCTTGCGCAAGGTTGCTCGTGTGAAGCTGACCAGCGGTATCGAGGTCACCGCGTACATCCCGGGTGAAGGCCACAACCTCCAGGAGCACTCCATGGTGCTCGTGCGCGGCGGCCGGGTTAAGGACCTGCCGGGTGTTCGCTACAAGATCATCCGCGGTTCGCTCGACACCCAGGGTGTGAAGAACCGCAAGCAGGCGCGCAGCCGGTACGGCGCGAAGAAGGAGAAGAGCTAATGCCTCGCAAGGGTCCGGCGCCGAAGCGGCCGCTGATCTCCGACCCCGTCTACGCCTCCCCGCTGGTCACCCAGCTGGTGAACAAGGTGCTGAAGGACGGCAAGCGGTCCCTGGCCGAGCGCATTGTCTACGGCGCTCTCGAAGGCGCTCGCGAGAAGACGGGCACCGACCCGGTCGTCACGCTGAAGCGCGCGCTCGACAACGTGAAGCCCACCATCGAGGTGAAGAGCCGCCGCGTCGGTGGCGCCACCTACCAGGTGCCGATCGAGGTCAAGCCCGGTCGTTCCACCACGCTGGCGCTGCGCTGGCTGGTCTCCTTCTCGCAGGCCCGCCGCGAGAAGACGATGATCGAGCGGCTGCAGAACGAGCTGCTGGACGCGAGCAACGGCCTTGGCGCCAGCGTCAAGCGCCGTGAAGACACGCACAAGATGGCCGAGTCGAACAAGGCCTTCGCGCACTACCGCTGGTAAGTAGTCCGGTGCCGCCGCCCGGTCCTTCGGGTCGAGCCATGCCGGGCCCCACGTTCGAGACAGGGGAACATTCTCGTGGCACGTGAAGTGCTGACCGACCTCAACAAGGTCCGCAACATCGGCATCATGGCGCACATCGACGCCGGTAAGACCACCACCACCGAGCGGATCCTGTTCTACACCGGGATCAACTACAAGCTCGGCGAAGTCCACGACGGCGCCGCCACCATGGACTGGATGGAGGAGGAGCAGAAGCGGGGCATCACCATCACCTCGGCTGCCACCACCACCTTCTGGAACGACTACCAGATCAACCTGATCGACACCCCCGGGCACGTCGACTTCACCGTCGAGGTGGAGCGCAACCTGCGGGTGCTCGACGGCGCGGTCGCGGTCTTCGACGGCAAGGAAGGCGTCGAGCCGCAGTCCGAGCAGGTCTGGCGGCAGGCGGACAAGTACGACGTCCCGCGCATCTGCTTCGTCAACAAGATGGACAAGCTGGGTGCGGACTTCTACTACACCCTGCAGACCATCACGGACCGTCTCGGCGTCCGGCCGCTGGCCATCCAGCTGCCGATCGGCGCGGAGAACGACTTCGAGGGCGTCATCGACCTGGTCCGGATGAAGGCCCTGGTCTGGCGCGGCGAGGTGCAGAAGGGCGACGACTACGCCGTCGAGGACATCCCGGCCGAGCTGGCCGACCGCGCCGCCGAGTACCGCGAGAAGCTGGTCGAGGCCGTCGCCGAGACCGACGACGCGCTGATGGAGAAGTTCCTCGAGGGCGAGGAGCTGACCCAGGACGAGATCAAGGGCGGCATCCGCCACCTGGTCGTCACCCGCGAGGCGTTCCCGGTGCTCGCCGGCTCCGCGTTCAAGAACAAGGGCGTGCAGCCGATGCTGGACGCGGTCATCGACTACCTGCCGTCGCCGCTCGAGGTGCCGCCGGTCGAGGGCCTGCTTCCGGACGGCGAGACCCCGGTCACCCGGCACGCGACGACCGAGGAGCCGTTCTCGGCTCTGGCGTTCAAGATCGCCGCGCACCCGTTCTTCGGCAAGCTGACCTACATCCGGGTCTACTCGGGCAAGGTCGCCTCCGGCGCCCAGGTCGTCAACGCGACCAAGGAGCGCAAGGAGCGCATCGGGAAGATCTTCCAGATGCACTCCAACAAGGAGAACCCGGTCGACGAGGCCTTGGCCGGCCACATCTACGCGGTCATCGGCCTGAAGGACACCACGACCGGTGACACCCTCGCCGACGCGCAGAACCCGGTCGTCCTCGAGTCGATGACCTTCCCGGACCCGGTTATCCGGGTGGCCATCGAGCCGAAGACGAAGGCCGACCAGGAGAAGCTGTCCCTGGCGATCCAGAAGCTCGCCGAGGAGGACCCGACTTTCCAGGTCCAGCTCGACGAGGAGACCGGTCAGACGATCATCGCCGGCATGGGCGAGCTCCACCTCGAGGTGCTCGTCAACCGGATGAAGTCCGACTACAAGGTCGAGGCGAACATCGGCAAGCCGCAGGTCGCCTACCGCGAGACCATCAAGAAGACCGTGGACAAGCTCGACTACGTCCACAAGAAGCAGACCGGTGGTTCCGGCCAGTTCGCGAAGGTCATCGTGAAGCTGGAGCCGCTCGAGCGCACCGACGGTGCTCTCTACGAGTTCGACAACAAGGTCACCGGTGGCCGCGTGCCGCGGGAGTACATCCCGTCGGTCGACGCGGGCGCGCAGGACGCCATGCAGTACGGCGTGCTGGCCGGCTACCCGCTCGTCGGGTTGAAGTTCACCTTGTTGGATGGCGCGTACCACGAGGTCGACTCTTCCGAAATGGCCTTCAAGATCGCCGGCTCCATGGCGATGAAGGAAGCCGCCCGGAAGGCCGGCCCGGTCATCCTCGAGCCGATGATGGCCGTCGAGGTCACGACTCCCGAGGACTACATGGGCGACGTGATCGGCGACCTCAACTCCCGCCGTGGCCAGATCCAGGCCATGGAGGAGCGCGCCGGTACCCGTGTCGTGAAGGCACTGGTCCCGCTGTCGGAGATGTTCGGCTACGTCGGCGACCTGCGGTCCCGTACCCAGGGCCGGGCGAACTACTCCATGGTGTTCGACTCCTACGCCGAGGTTCCCGCGAACGTCGCGAAGGAAATCATCGCGAAGGCGACGGGGGAGTAACTCCCTCACCGCGCGCGGGCATTAAGGAACTCTCCTGAACGTCCGCAGCAACGACGAAGGAACATTCGTGGGGCAGCAGCCACGCTGCCCCACGAGCACAACGCGAAATCAGTCCAGGAGGACATTCCAGTGGCGAAGGCGAAGTTCGAGCGGAGCAAGCCGCACGTCAACATCGGCACCATCGGTCACGTCGACCACGGCAAGACCACGCTGACCGCGGCGATCACCAAGGTTCTGCACGACGCGTACCCGGAGCTGAACGAAGCCCGTGCGTTCGACCAGATCGACAACGCGCCGGAAGAGAAGCAGCGCGGCATCACGATCAACATCTCGCACGTCGAGTACCAGACCGAGAAGCGTCACTACGCACACGTGGACGCCCCCGGTCACGCCGACTACATCAAGAACATGATCACCGGTGCCGCGCAGATGGACGGCGCGATCCTGGTGGTCGCGGCGACCGACGGCCCGATGCCGCAGACCCGCGAGCACGTGCTGCTGGCCCGCCAGGTCGGCGTGCCCTACATCGTGGTGGCGCTGAACAAGGCCGACATGGTCGACGACGAGGAAATCCTCGAGCTCGTCGAGCTGGAGGTCCGCGAGCTGCTGTCCTCGCAGGAGTTCCCGGGCGACGACGCGCCGGTCGTGCGCGTCTCCGGCCTCAAGGCTCTCGAGGGCGACCAGAAGTGGGCCGACGCCGTGCTCGAGCTGATGCACGCCGTCGACGACAATGTGCCGGACCCGGTGCGCGAGCTCGAGAAGCCCTTCCTGATGCCGATCGAGGACGTCTTCACGATCACCGGCCGCGGCACCGTCGTGACCGGTCGCGTGGAGCGCGGCCAGGTCAACGTCAACGAAGAGGTCGAGATCGTGGGTATCCGCGAGAAGTCGACCAAGACCACCGTCACCGGTGTCGAGATGTTCCGCAAGCTGCTCGACTCGGGCCAGGCGGGCGACAACGTCGGCCTCCTGCTGCGCGGCATCAAGCGCGAGGACGTGGAGCGCGGCCAGGTCGTCGTGAAGCCGGGCACCACCACCCCGCACACCGAGTTCGAGGGCCGGGTCTACATCCTGTCCAAGGACGAGGGCGGACGGCACACCCCGTTCTTCAACAACTACCGCCCGCAGTTCTACTTCCGCACCACCGACGTGACCGGCGTCGTGACCCTCCCCGAGGGCACCGAGATGGTCATGCCGGGCGACAACACGGACATCAGCGTCGTGCTGATCCAGCCGGTCGCCATGGACGAGGGTCTGCGCTTCGCCATCCGCGAGGGTGGCCGGACCGTCGGCGCGGGCCAGGTTACCAAGATCAACAAGTGACGTCGGCGCCCTGAATTCGGGTCAATACACCCCCGAGTTCAGGGCGTCAACTCACGTGTGCGACACTATTCAGGTTGCTCGTCCTGGGGCGGCCGAACCCTCATCGGTTTTCAATCGACTGGGTTCCGGCCGCCCTGGCGCGAGTGGCCACGGTCCGTGGAGCTCTTCCTTCGGGTGAGGCTAGCGGGCAAAGGCCAGTAGGGACGACCGCGGTGCTTGTTCAGACCAGGTCGGCCCGCGGCCTCCTCACGTAAGAGGAAGACCAGGCAAGACGACGATCCTTAGGGATCCGTCTGTGCGGCGGGCGCGACACGCCCGACCGCGTGGACCGGGGACAGGGCCGTTGAACTGCTGAAACCCGGGCTCCGGCCCAGGTTGACGAGACAAAGCGGCACGAGACGACAAGGAACGCAGCCACCATGGCGGGACAGAAGATCCGCATCCGGCTCAAGGCCTACGACCACGAGGCGATCGACACCTCGGCGCGCAAGATCGTGGAAACGGTCACGCGCACCGGCGCCCGTGTTGTCGGGCCGGTGCCGCTGCCTACCGAGAAGAACGTTTACTGCGTCATCCGCTCGCCGCACAAGTACAAGGACTCGCGCGAGCACTTCGAGATGCGCACGCACAAGCGTCTGATCGACATCCTCGACCCGACGCCGAAGACGGTGGACGCGCTCATGCGCATCGACCTCCCGGCGAGCGTCGACGTCAACATCCAGTAAGCGTCGGAGGACCTGCTTGCAGGGTCCGACCATTGGACACAGGCGAGCGGCAGAGACAAAAGAGACGGACTCATGTCTGACAGGCAAATGAAGGGCATCCTGGGCACCAAGCTCGGCATGACCCAGGTCTTCGACGAGCAGAACCGGGTCATCCCGGTCACTGTCGTCAAGGCCGGGCCGAACGTGGTGACCCAGGTTCGGACCACTGACAAAGACGGCTACGCGGCCGTGCAGCTGGCGTTCGGCGCGATCGACCCGCGCAAGGTGAACAAGCCGCGCACCGGCCACTTCGACAAGGCGGGCGTGACCCCGCGTCGCCACGTTGCCGAGCTGCGCACCACCGACGCCGAGACCTACGAGGTCGGCCAGGAGATCACCGCCGAGGTGTTCGAGGCCGGGACCTCGGTCGACGTGACCGGTACCAGCAAGGGCAAGGGCTACGCCGGCGTCATGAAGCGCCACGGCTTCAAGGGCCAGGGCGCGAGCCACGGTGCGCAGGCCGTGCACCGCAAGCCGGGTTCCATCGGCGGCTGCGCCACGCCCGGCCGCGTGTTCAAGGGCCTGCGGATGGCGGGCCGGATGGGTAGCGACCGGGTCACCACGCAGGGCCTGACCGTGCACGCGGTGCGTGCCGAGGACGGCCTGCTGCTGATCAAGGGCGCGGTGCCCGGTCCCAAGGGCGGCCTGCTGTTCGTGCGCAGTGCCGCGAAGGGTGGAAACTGACGATGACGAACGTCGAGCTGAAGACTCCGGCCGGTAAAGCCGACGGCACCGTCGAGCTCCCCGGGGAGATCTTCGACGTGCAGGCCAACGTCGCGCTGATGCACCAGGTCGTGGTGGGCCAGCTGGCCGCCGCGCGCCAGGGCACGCACGACACGAAGACCCGCGGTGAGGTCTCCGGTGGCGGCAAGAAGCCGTACCGGCAGAAGGGCACCGGTCGCGCCCGCCAGGGTTCGACCCGCGCGCCGCAGTTCGCCGGCGGTGGCGTCGTGCACGGCCCCACGCCGCGCGACTACACCCAGCGCACCCCGAAGAAGATGAAGGCCGCCGCTCTGCGTGGCGCCCTCTCCGACCGGGCTCGCGCCGGCCAGCTGCACGTCCTGACGGAACTGGTCTCCGGCGAGAAGCCGTCGACCAAGACCGCCAAGACGGCGATCGCCGCCGCGACCCAGGCCAAGCGCGTTCTCGTGGTCCTGCACCGCGACGAGGAGCTCGCCTGGGTGTCCGCGCGGAACCTGCCGTACGTGCACCTGATCTGGGCTGACCAGCTCAACACCTACGACGTCCTGGTCAACGACGACGTCGTGTTCACCAAGGCCGCTTACGACGCGTTCGTGGCAGGCCCCGTCCGCGGGAAGGTCGTCAAGGCCCTCGCGCGGTCGAGCGAGGTTTCGGAAGGGAGTGACGAGAAGTGAGCTCGGTCGCCATTCCGGACCCCCGCGACATCCTGCTCGCGCCGGTGATCTCCGAGAAGTCCTACGGACTGCTCGAGGACCACAAGTACACGTTCATCGTCCGTCCGGACGCCAACAAGACCCAGATCAAGATCGCGGTCGAGAAGGTGTTCGGCGTGAAGGTCGTCAGCGTCAACACGGCCAACCGCCAGGGCAAGCGGAAGCGGACTCGTACCGGCTTCGGCAAGCGCAAGGACACCAAGCGCGCCATCGTGACTCTTTCGCCTGAGAGCAAGGCGATCGAGATCTTCGGCGGACCCACCGCGTAAAGGACTGAGCTGACAATGGGCATCCGCAAGTACAAGCCGACGACCCCGGGTCGTCGCGGTTCGAGCGTCTCGGACTTCGCCGAGATCACCCGGTCCACGCCGGAGAAGTCGCTGCTGCGTCCGCTGAGCAAGACCGGCGGCCGCAACGCCTCGGGCAAGATCACCACCCGGCACAAGGGCGGTGGCCACAAGCGCGCCTACCGCGTGATCGACTTCCGTCGTCACGACAAGGACGGCGTGCCGGCCAAGGTCGCGCACATCGAGTACGACCCCAACCGCACCGCGCGCATCGCGCTGCTGCACTACGCCGACGGCGAGAAGCGCTACATCATCGCGCCGGAGAAGCTGAAGCAGGGCGACACGGTTGAGAACGGCCCCCGCGCCGACATCAAGCCGGGCAACAACCTGCCGCTGCGCAACATCCCGGTCGGCACCGTGATCCACGCGATCGAGCTCCGCCCCGGCGGCGGCGCGAAGATGGCCCGGTCCGCCGGCGCCCGCGTGCAGCTCGTCGCCAAGGACGGTCCTTACGCCCAGCTGCGTCTCCCCTCGGGCGAGATCCGCAACGTGGACGTGCGCAACCGCGCGACCGTCGGCGAGGTCGGCAACTCGGAGCACTCGAACATCAACTGGGGCAAGGCGGGCCGCAACCGCTGGCGCGGCAAGCGCCCGACTGTCCGTGGTGTCGTGATGAACCCGGTCGACCACCCGCACGGCGGTGGCGAGGGCAAGACGTCCGGTGGTCGCCACCCGGTGAACCCGAACGGCAAGCCCGAAGGCCGTACTCGCAAGAGCAAGCCGTCCGACAAACTGATCGTCCGCCGCCGGCGTACCGGCAAGAAGCGCTGAGCAGGGAGGTAGAAGCACATGCCACGCAGCCTTAAGAAGGGCCCGTTCGTGGACGACCACCTGCTCAAGAAGGTGGACGCGCTGAACGAATCGGGCAAGAAGACCGTGATCAAGACTTGGTCGCGGCGCTCCACGATCATCCCGGACTTCCTGGGTCACACGATCGCGGTGCACGACGGCCGCAAGCACGTCCCGGTGTTCGTCACCGAGGCGATGGTGGGTCACAAGCTGGGCGAGTTCGCCCCGACGCGGACCTTCAAGGGCCACATCAAGGACGACCGCAAGTCGCGCCGCCGCTGAGCGGGCCAGAGAAAGTTAAGGGAAGCAGATGAACGCCCAGTCAAACGCCACGGCCACGGCAGAAGAGCTGCCCACGGCCGTCGCGCGGGCTCGCTTTGTCCGGGACGCGCCGATGAAGGTGCGCCGGGTGATCGAGCTCGTCAAGGGTCGTAGCGTCAGCGAGGCCTTGGCCGTGCTCCGGTTCGCGCCGCAGGCTGCCAGCACGCAGCTCGCGAAGGTCATCGCCAGCGCGGCGGCCAACGCCGAGAACAACCTCCAGCTGGACCCGGAGACGCTCTGGATCAAGTCCGCGACCGCCGACGAGGGCCCGACCCTCAAGCGCATCCGTCCGCGTGCCCAGGGCCGTGCGTACCGGATCCGCAAGCGCACCAGCCACATCACCGTGGTGGTCGAGTCGCGGCCTGCGGAGAAGAAGAGCAACAAGAAGGCAGGTGGCCGGTAGTGGGCCAGAAGATCAACCCGCACGGCTTCCGCCTGGGTATCACCACTGACTGGAAGTCGCGCTGGTACGCCGACAAGCAGTACGCGGAGTACGTGGCCGAGGACGTCAAGATCCGCAAGCTGCTCTCCACCGGCATGGAGCGCGCCGGCATCTCCAAGGTCGAGATCGAGCGCACCCGTGACCGCGTTCGCGTCGACATCCACACCGCCCGGCCGGGCATCGTCATCGGCCGCCGCGGCGCGGAAGCCGACCGGATCCGCGGCGCGCTGGAGAAGCTGACCAAGAAGCAGGTCCAGCTGAACATCCTCGAGGTGAAGAACCCCGAGGCCGACGCGCAGCTGGTCGCCCAGGGTGTCGCGGAGCAGCTGAGCAACCGCGTGGCGTTCCGCCGCGCGATGCGCAAGGCGATCCAGACCTCCATGCGCTCGCCGCAGGTCAAGGGCATTCGCGTGCAGTGCGGCGGTCGTCTCGGCGGCGCCGAGATGTCCCGTTCCGAGCACTACCGCGACGGCCGGGTCCCGCTGCACACGCTGCGCGCCGACATCGACTACGGCTTCTTCGAGGCCAAGACGACGTTCGGCCGCATCGGCGTGAAGGTGTGGATCTACAAGGGCGAGCTGGTCGGCGGCCTGAAGGCCCGCGAGGCGCGCGACGCCGCCGCGGCTGCCGAGCGGGCCCCCCGCCGCGACCGTGGCGACCGGCCGTCCCGTCCGCGCCGTTCCGGCGCGTCGGGCACGACCCCGACCTCGACCGAGGCCGGCCGCGCCGCAGCCGCTGCGAAGAGCGACAACGCGACTGAGGCGGCCCCGGCCGCTGAGACCGCAGAAAAGACGGAGGGCTGAGACGTGCTCATCCCGCGCAGGGTCAAGCACCGCAAGCAGCACTCCCCGAAGCGCCACGGCGCCGCCAAGGGCGGTACCAAGGTCAACTTCGGCGAGTACGGCATCCAGGCGCTTGAGCACAGCTACGTGACGAACCGGCAGATCGAGTCCGCTCGTATCGCCATGACCCGTCACATCAAGCGCGGCGGCAAGGTGTGGACCACGATCTACCCGGACCGCCCGCTGACCAAGAAGCCCGCGGAAACCCGCATGGGTTCCGGCAAGGGTTCGCCCGAGTGGTGGATCGCCAACGTGAAGCCGGGTCGCGTGATGTTCGAGATCAGCTTCCCGAACGAGGAGACCGCCCGCGAGGCGCTCCGCCGCGCGATCCACAAGCTCCCCATGAAGTGCCGCATCGTGACCCGGGAAGGTGAGTTCTGATGGCTAACGGAGCCGCACAGGCATCCGAGCTGCGTGAGCTCACCGCCGAAGAGCTCGTGCTGCGTCTGAAGGAATACAAGGAGGAGCTCTTCAACCTCCGCTTCCAGATGGCGACCGGGCAGCTGGACAACAACCGTCGGCTGCGCACCGTCCGCACGGACATCGCGCGGATCTACACGGTCATGCGCGAGCGCGAGCTCGGCCTGTCCGTGGCGCCCGACGCCGAAAGTGAAGGTGCCGCATGAGCGAGGCTGCCACCGAGAAGACCGCCCGGAACTACCGCAAGGTCCGCGAGGGTTACGTCGTCTCGGACAAGATGGACAAGACGATCGTGGTCGAGCTCGAGGACCGCAAGAAGCACCCGCGCTACTCGAAGGTTCTCCGCAGCACCACCAAGGTCAAGGTGCACGACGAGAACAACGAGGCGGGCGTGGGCGACCGGGTCACGCTGATGGAGACCCGGCCGCTGTCGGCGACCAAGCGCTGGCGTCTGGTGCAGGTCGTGGAGAAGGCCAAGTAAGCAGGGCTCTTCGGAGTCCTTGGTTCCGCAAGGCTCGCCCGCAAGCGAGAACCAGCGCGACATACAGGAGTTGACGTGATCCAGCAGGAGTCGCGGCTTCGGGTTGCCGACAACACGGGCGCGAAGGAAATCCTTTGCATCCGCGTGCTCGGCGGCTCCGGGCGGCGCTACGCCGGCATCGGCGACATCATCGTCGCCACCGTGAAGGACGCCATCCCGGCCGCCGGGGTGAAGAAGGGCGATGTCGTCAAGGCTGTCATCGTCCGCACGGTGAAGGAGCGCCGTCGTCCGGACGGTTCCTACATCCGGTTCGACGAGAACGCCGCCGTGCTCATCAAGAACGACAACGAGCCCCGGGGCACCCGCATCTTCGGCCCGGTGGGCCGCGAGCTGCGCGACCGAAAGTTCATGAAGATCATTTCGCTCGCGCCGGAGGTGCTGTGATGAAGGTGAAGAAGGGCGACACGGTCGTCGTCATCGCCGGCAAGGACAAGGGCGCGAAGGGCAAGGTCATTCAGGCCTACCCCGAGCGGGAGCGCGTGCTGGTCGAGGGTGTCAACCGGATCAAGAAGCACACCCGGATCACCCAGACCCAGCGTGGCGCCCAGTCCGGCGGCATCGTGACGCAGGAAGCGCCTATTCACGTGTCGAACGTGATGGTCGTGGACTCGGACGGCAAGCCGACCCGGGTGGGCTACCGCATCGGCGAGGACGGCAAGAAGGTCCGGGTCTCGCGCCGGAACGGCAAGGACATCTGACATGACCACCGCAGAGAAGATCGTGCCGCGTCTGAAGACCCGGTACCGCGAAGAGATCAAGGGCGAACTCCAGAAGGAGTTCTCCATCCCCAACGTGCACCAGATTCCCGGCGTCGTGAAGATCGTCGTGAACATGGGTGTCGGGGACGCCGCCCGGGACAGCAAGCTGATCGACGGCGCGGTCCGCGACCTCGCCCTGATCACCGGGCAGAAGCCGGAAATCCGGAAGGCCCGCAAGTCCATCGCGCAGTTCAAGCTCCGCGAGGGACAGCCGATCGGCGCGCGCGTCACGCTGCGCGGCGACCGGATGTGGGAGTTCCTCGACCGGCTGCTGACCATCGCGCTGCCCCGTATCCGCGACTTCCGCGGGCTTTCGCCCAAGCAGTTCGACGGCAACGGCAACTACACGTTCGGTCTCAACGAGCAGTCGATGTTCCACGAGATCAACCCGGACGACATCGACCGCCCTCGCGGCATGGACGTCACCGTCGTCACGACCGCCACCACCGACGACGAGGGCCGGGCGCTGCTGCGCAAGCTCGGTTTCCCGTTCAAGGAGAACTGAGCCGATGGCTAAGAAAGCGCTAGTCAGCAAGGCTTCGAAGAAGCCGAAGTTCGCGGTGCGCGGCTACACCCGGTGCAACCGGTGCGGCCGTCCGCACTCGGTCTACCGCAAGTTCGGCCTGTGCCGGATCTGCCTCCGGGAGATGGCGCACGCGGGCGAACTGCCCGGTGTTCACAAGTCCAGCTGGTAAGGCTCGAAACTCTATTCCCAGTTCGCCACAGGCCCCGCCGACCCGGCCGGAGACCTCTCCGGCCGGGCGAGGCGGGGAACCAGGCGAGAAAGGTTGACAGGTCACCATGACGATGACCGACCCGATCGCAGACTTCTTGACCCGTCTGCGCAACGCGAACTCGGCGTACCACGACGAGGTCGTGCTTCCGCACTCGAAGATCAAGGCGAACATCGCCGAGATCCTCAAGCGCGAGGGCTACATCGCGAGCTACCGCGACGAGCCGGGCGAGAAGCACAAGAACCTCATCGTGGAGCTGAAGTACGGCCCCAACCGCGAGCGGAGCATCGCCGGCCTTCGCCGCGTCTCCAAGCCGGGTCTGCGGGTCTACGCAAAATCGACCGAACTGCCGTCCGTTCTGGGTGGCCTCGGCGTCGCGATCATCTCGACGTCCGGCGGCTTGCAGACCGACCGGCAGGCCAAGCGCAACAACGTGGGCGGCGAAGTCCTCGCCTACGTCTGGTAAGGAAGGGGGCACAGACATGTCACGCATCGGAAAGCTGCCGGTCGCCGTCCCCTCCGGGGTCGAGGTGACCATCGACGGCCAGAACGTCAAGGTCAAGGGTCCGAAGGGCACCCTGGAGCACACCGTCGCCGAGCCGATCTTCGTCGAGCGCGGCGAGGACGGCACGCTCCTGGTGAAGCGTCCGGACGACGAGCGCACGAGCCGCGCCCTGCACGGTCTCACCCGCACGCTGGTGAACAACCTCGTGGTGGGCGTGACCGCGGGCTACGAGAAGAAGCTTGAGATCCACGGCGTCGGTTACCGCGTGCAGGCCAAGGGCTCGGACCTCGAGTTCGCCCTCGGCTACAGCCACCCGGTCAAGATCGAGGCCCCGGAAGGCATCACCTTCAAGGTGGAGTCGCCGACCCGGTTCTCGGTCTCCGGCATCGACAAGCAGAAGGTCGGCCAGACCGCCGCGGTCATCCGCAAGCTGCGCCGCCCGGACCCGTACAAGGGCAAGGGCCTGCGCTACGAGGGTGAGAAGATCCGCCGCAAGGTCGGAAAGACGGGTAAGTGATGAGCGACACGACTACCACGAAGCGCAAGCCGGTCGGCAAGGACATCTCGACCCGCCGCCGCGTCGCCAAGACCCGTCGGCACTTCCGGCTCCGCAAGAAGATCAGCGGCACGCCGGTGCGTCCGCGCATGGTCGTCAAGCGGTCCTCGCGGCACATCACCGTGCAGGTGATCGACGACCTCGCCGGTCACACGCTGGCGTCGGCGTCCACCCTCGAGACCGACCTCCGGTCGTTCGAGGGCGACAAGAAGGCCAAGGCGGCGAAGGTCGGCGAACTGGTGGCTTCGCGCGCCAAGGACGCCGGCATCGAAGCCGTGGTGTTCGACCGTGGCGGCAACGCCTACCACGGCCGCATCGCCGCGCTTGCCGACGCCGCCCGTGAGGCGGGGTTGAAGTTCTGATGCACATGCTCGTGAATGGAAGGAAAGCCTGATGCCGGGACGTACACGGCAATTCGGCGGCGGCCAGGGCGGACCGGGCGGTCAGGGCGGCAACGACCGCAACGACCGCCGCGGTGGCGGCCGGGACCGGCGCGACGGCGGCCGTGGCGGGGCCGGCCAGGACAAGACCCCGCACCTTGAGAAGGTCGTGACGATCAACCGCGTCGCCAAGGTCGTCAAGGGCGGTCGTCGCTTCAGCTTCACCGCCCTGGTGGTCGTCGGCGACGGCGACGGTCAGGTCGGCGTCGGCTACGGCAAGGCCAAGGAAGTTCCCGCGGCCATCGCCAAGGGCGTCGAGGAAGCGAAGAAGAACTTCTTCCGCGTTCCGCGCGTCGCCGGCACCATTCCGCACCCGATCCAGGGTGAGGAAGCCGCCGGTGTCGTGCTGCTCCGTCCCGCCTCCGCTGGTACCGGTGTTATCGCCGGCGGCCCGGTGCGCGCGGTGCTGGAGTGCGCGGGCGTCCACGACGTGCTGTCGAAGTCGCTCGGCTCCGACAACGCGATCAACATCGTGCACGCGACCGTGGCGGCCCTGAAGGGCCTGCAGCGTCCGGAGGAGGTGGCCGCTCGCCGCGGTCTGCCGCTCGAGGACGTCGCCCCGGCCCGGATGCTGCGTCAGCGTGCCGGCCAGGGGGTCTGACATGGCTCAGCTCAAGGTCACTCAGGTCAAGAGCAAGATCGGCACGAAGCACGCTCACCGCGAGTCGCTGCGCACCCTCGGGCTGCGCAAGATCCGCCAGAGCGTCGTGCGTGAGGACACCCCCCAGGTGCGCGGCCTGATCCACACCGTCCGCCACCTGGTGGAGGTCGAGGAGGTCCAGGCATGACCGCCATCAAGATCCACCACCTTCGTCCGGCTCCTGGCGCCAAGCGCGACAAGATCCGCGTCGGCCGTGGTGAGGGTTCGAAGGGCAAGACCGCCGGTCGCGGTACGAAGGGCACCAAGGCCCGGAAGAACGTGCCCGCCGGCTTCGAGGGTGGGCAGATGCCCATCCACATGCGGCTGCCGAAGCTGCGTGGATTCAAGAACCGGTTCCGCACCGAGTACCAGCCGGTGAACGTGGGCGACATCGCCCGGGTGTTCGCCGACGGTGGCAAGGTCGGTCCGGAGGAGTTGGCCGCGAATGGGCTTGTTCGCAAGGGCAAGCTGGTTAAGGTGCTCGGGAACGGGGACCTGAACGGGGTCAAGCTCGAGCTGACCGCGCATGCTTTCTCTGGCTCTGCCAAGGAGAAGATCGAGGCTGCTGGTGGTTCGGCCACCGTTAGCTGATCTGGCTGCGTTGTGAAGCGGGCCCGTCCGGTTTTCCGGGCGGGTCCGTTTGTTTTGTCTGCTTGGCTCGTCGCCTGGCGGCGACATTGGCCCCTTGGTTGCGTGGGGCACCCCGAAGCTTGATTGTGCTGACGGTTCGGGGGTGCTTGTCAAGGCGGGAAAGATGCCTTGACAAGCT
>NZ_JBHZAG010000147.1:2127-15719 GCF_042754125.1 Amycolatopsis sp. NPDC059235 | reverse complement strand
TCCGTTGGTTGCGTGGGGCACCCCGAAGGTTGATTGTGCTGACGGTTCGGGGGTGCTTGTCAAGGCGGGAAAGATGCCTTGACAAGCACCCCCGAACCGCAGGGAGGCTTCGTATCGGGGTTGGGGGAGGGGCTGGGTGCCTCGATGGGTGGGTGCGCGGGCGCGGCGTGCTCTGTGAAGGGCTCCTTGAGGGAATCTGGTTCCGTGAGGGGCTCCTTGAGGGAATGCCTGGTCGTGTGGGGAACCCGGAGGGGCTCCTGATTCCCTCACGGACTTCTGCTCGGCGCGCCCGGTGCCGGTTCCGCTCGCCGGGACGGCGGCGTCTTCCTGCGGCGGATGATAGGAATGGCCGGTGACCCAACCGAACTTGATCGACGCCGCCGCGGACGAGGCTGTCACGCTTACCAGCGAGCTGATCCGCATCGACACCACCAACACCGGCGACCCCGAAACCCTCGTGGGGGAGCGTGTCGCGGCTGAGTATGTCGCGGAGAAGCTGACTGACGCCGGGTACGAGATCACCTACGTCGAGTCTGGCGGCAAGGACCGGCACAACGTGATCGTGCGGCTGCCTGGGGCGGATCCCAGTCGCGGGGCGTTGCTGATCCACGGACACCTCGACGTCGTCCCGGCGGACCCGGCCGAGTGGTCGGTGCATCCGTTCTCGGGCGCGGTCCAGGACGGCTACGTGTGGGGGCGCGGCGCGGTCGACATGAAGGACATGGTCGGCATGACGCTGGCCCTGGCCCGGCACTACAAGATCAACAATATCGTGCCGCCGCGCGATCTCGTGTTCCTGTTCGTCGCCGACGAGGAGGCGGGCGGCAAGTTCGGGGCGCAGTGGCTGGTCGAGCACCGGCCGGAGTTGTTCGAGGGCGTCACCGAAGCGATCAGCGAGGTGGGCGGCTTCTCGATCACCTTGAAGGACAACGTCCGCGCGTATGTGATCGAGACCGCCGAGAAGGGCATCCGCTGGATGAAGCTGCGCGTGCGCGGCACGGCGGGCCACGGGTCGATGATCCACCGCGACAACGCGGTCACCAAGCTGGCCGAGGCCGTGGCGAAGCTGGGGCAGCATCAATTCCCGCTGGTGCTGACCGATTCCGTGCGCGAGTTCCTCGCAGGGGTCACGGAGATCACCGGCTGGGACTTCCCCGAGGACGATCTCGAGGGCGCGGTCGCGAAGCTGGGCAACATCTCCCGGATGATCGGCGCGACCCTGCGCGACACCGCGAACCCGACGATGCTCACCGCGGGCTACAAGTCGAACGTGATTCCGTCGGTGGCCGAGGCCGCCGTCGATTGCCGCATCCTGCCGGGGCGGCTCGAGGCGTTCGACCGCGAGTTGGACGAGTTGCTCGGGCCGGACATCGAGAAGGAATGGATGGAGCTGCCGCCGGTCGAGACGACGTTCGACGGTGCGCTCGTCGACGCCATGACCGCCGCGGTGCTCGCCGAGGATCCGGGCGCGCGAACCCTGCCGTACATGCTCTCCGGCGGCACCGACGCGAAGTCCTTCCAGCAGCTCGGCATCCGCAACTTCGGCTTCGCGCCGCTGAAACTGCCCGCTGACCTCGACTTCTCCGGGCTCTTCCACGGCGTCGACGAGCGCGTCCCGGTCGACGCTCTGAAGTTCGGCGTCCGCGTCCTGGACCGGTTCCTCCGCTCGTCCTGATGCCCGAGTTCCGGCTCGCCGACGGCACGCCCCTGCACCTCGTGCGCAGGGGCGACCCGGCGGCGGCCGTGACTGTCGTGCTGCTGCACGGCTACGCGCTCGACCAGCGCAGCTGGGGCCGGATCGCCCCGGTGCTGCCGGACGCGGTCGAGCATCCGCTCGCGGTGCTCAGCTACGACCACCGCGGGCACGGCGAATCCGGCCGGGCCGCGCGCGGCACCGCGACGATGGGCCAGCTCGCCGACGACCTCGCCGAGGTGATCGAACAGGCCGTCCCGCACGGGCGCGTCGTGCTGGTCGGCCACGACATGGGCGGGCTCGCGGTCATGTCGCTGACCCAGCGGCATCCCGAGCTGTTCGCGGCGCGCGCCGGCGGGCTGGTGCTGCTGTCGACGTCGTCCGGGCGGATCGCCACCGAAGCGTCCGCGGCCTGGCCCAACGCGCTCGGGAAAGTCGCGCAGGACCTGGAAATGGTGCTGGGCGCGAAGCTGTACGGCCTGGTCCGCGAGCACACCAGCCGGGCGGTGAGCGCCGGGCTGCGCTGGTGGCTGTTCGGCGACGATCCCGACCCGGACCTGGTCGAGCTGACCGTCAAGATGATCCGCGGCAACTGGCCGCACACCATCTCGCAGTTCCGGCCCGCGCTGGACGCCTATGCGCGCGAGGCCGCGTTGACGCTGGCCGGAGACCTGCCGGTGACGGCGATCGTGGGGGAGCGGGACCGGATCGTCGCGCCCGCCGACGTCGAGCAGTTCGTGCGCGGGCTTGCCCAGGGATACGCCGTGGTGCTGCCCGGCGTCGGGCACGTCGTGCCGTTGGAGGCCGCCGCGCAGGTGGTCCCGCGGATCGCCTCGGTCGTCAACGAGGTCCACCGACAACAAAATCTGTCTTGACAAGCTGAGTGTTCTGACGCGACGATGGGACGCATGTTTCCCGTTGCGGTGATCGAGGACGCGGCCGCGGCCGAGGTGTCGCTGGACCCGGTCCGCGCCCGGCTGCTGGCCGAACTGGCGCGGCCTGCCTCGGCGACGATGCTGGCCGCCCGCGTCGACCTGCCGAGGCAGAAAGTGAACTACCACCTGCGCGCGCTGGAAAAGCACGGGCTCGTGGAGCTGGTCGAGGAGCGGCGCAAAGGCAACGTCACCGAGCGGATGATGCAGGCGACCGCGTCGTCGTACGTGATCTCGCCGTCTGCGCTCGCGGCCGTGCAACCCGACCCGGCGCAGTCTCCGGACCGGCTCTCCGCGCGCTGGCTGCTCGCGGTCGCCGGGCGGCTGGTGCGCGACGTAGGAATCCTGATCACCGGTGCCGCGAAAGCGCGAAAGCGCGTCGCCACCTTCGCGCTCGACGGCGAGGTCCGGTTCGCTTCGGCGGCCGACCGCGCCGCGTTCGCGGAGGAACTGGCGACCGCGGTGACCACGCTGGTGGGGAAGTACCACGACGAAAAAGCCGAGAACGGCCGTGCGCACCGGGTGGTGCTTGCCGTGCACCCGAGCGTGCCGATGGGGGAGGAAAACGGGCATGGGTAAGGAATTCCGGGAGATCGACGTCGCCGAGATCCCGGTCGAGCCGGAGCAGGTCTGGGCCGCGATCGCGACCGGGCCGGGCATCGACTCCTGGTTCATGGGCCGCAACGAAGTCGAAGGCGGGGCCGGCGGCGCGGTGCGCGGAGCGTTCGCCGCCTACGAGCCGACGCACGCGATCACCGCGTGGGACCCGCCGAACCGCCTGGCCTACGGCGGTGAACCGGAGCCGGACGGACGCCGGATCGCCTACGAATTCCTCGTCGAGGGCCGCGACGGCGGCAGCTCGGTGATCCGCTGCGTCACGAGCGGCTTCCTGCCCGGCGACGACTGGGCGGACGAGTTCGAAGCCATGCAGGCGGGCGGCGCGCTGTTCTTCCGCAACCTGGTGGAGTTCGTGCAGCACTTTCCGGGCCGTACTGCGAAGCCGATTACCGCGTTTGGGTCGAGGGTGATCGCGGACTGGTCTGCGTTGTGGGCTGCGGTGGCGAAGGAACTGGGCGTTGCCGAGTTGACCGTCGGCGCGAAGGTTCGGCTGGCCGGGTCTGATGGTGTGTTGTACGCGGTCAACGACCAGACCGTCGGAATCCGTACCGATGAGGGACTTTTCTGCTTCATGCAAGGCTTCCGCGGCCCGCTGGTGGCGACGCACCACATCGTCGCGCCGGAGGTCGATGTGGCGGCGGAGGAAGCCAAGTGGGCGGAGTGGATCGCCGCGCTCACCTGACCGTGTCGAAAACCGGGGTCACCGGTTCGTCCACCACGCCATATGCCCCGATTCAGGCCCGCGCGTACCGCAACAAGGCGACGCCGCTCTCGAACGTCCGGCTGTCGGCGAGCCGGTAGCTGTCCACCGAGAACCCGGCATCGAACAGGGGCGCGCCGGAGCCGATGACCACCGGGTACAGCTTCAGGTGCAACTCGTCCACTTCGTCGCGCAGCGCCCCGGCCAGCGCGCCTCCGCCGACGAGCCAGATGTCCTTGCCGTCTTCCTTCTTCAGTTCGCGGATCTTCTCCGCCGGGTCGGTGTTGACCACCTGCACCGCCGGGCCGGGAGCCTCGGTCATGGTGCGGGAGAAGACGTAGTGCCGCAGATGCGTGTACGCGTCCGGAACGCCGAGGTCGACGCCCATCTGATAGGAGACGCGGCCTTCGACGACCGTGTCGAAATGCCGGTGCGGGGCGTCCTCGATGCCGAGCACGGACCGCAGATGGGTCGGCACCATCTCCGGGTACTCCCGCAGCAGCGGCTCGGCGTGGTCGCCTTCGAACTGGAAGACCGAGCCGGTCGGGTCCTCCCGGGTCGGCGCGGCGATGAAGCCGTCGAGCGTGGACGCGACGAGGTAGACCAACTTGCGCATAACGGACAGTCAAGCAGGTCAGGTGGCGAGCCCTGTCGAGTGGTCCGCCGCGGTGCGCTTCCGGCGCAGCCATACCCGCCGCGTGCCGTCCGCGTACAACCGCACTGTGCGCAGCTCCCACCCCGCGAACTCGGCGTGAATGGAAAGCTGGATCATCGCCGCGCGCCGGGACACCGCGGGGGGAAGGCGCAGGCGGCGATACTCCCAATCCCCTTCGACCACCGCCTCGTCGACTGTCGTCATGGCTGGATCACCTGGGTCCCTTCTCCGGCGGCCGAGCCGACGAACACGCGGCCGCTCTGGTCGTCGACGCCGACCGTGTCCGGCTGGCGCACGGTCGGGAATCGGTATTTCTCGACGGGCTCTCCGCCGCGGACGTCGTAGCCGACGACCTCGTTGCGGGCGGTCAGGGTGATCCACGCCAGGCTGCGTTTCGCGTCGTAGGCGATGCCGTACGCGCCGCCCGGGACCGGGTAGCGCTGGCGGAGGATCAGGGGGTTGGTGGAGAACGCGAGCAGCGCGCCCGCGCGTGCGTCGGTGACCAGCACGCGGCCGTACGAATCGGCGATCGCGTTGGCCGCGCCGTCGCCCGCGCGCAGGCCTTCGTCCATGGTTCCGGCTTGGACGTCCACGCTGAACACGGCGGTGCGCAGCCGGTCGAGGACCACGACGCCGTTGCCGGTGTTGACCACGTCGTCGGCGCTGTACAGCTGTCCGGTGATCGTTTTCGCCACCGCGCCGTTCGTCAGCACCTCGACGGCCTTGCGGTCGCGGACCGCGACGAGTGTGTCCGGCCCGTCGGCGGTTCCGGCGGCGGGTTGTCCGGCGACCTTCTCGGCGGTCAGCTGCCCGCTCGGCAGCGCGACGCGGGCGAGCACGCCCTTGCCCGGGACTCCGGCGAGCGCCTGGCCGCCGGACACGCTGAGCGATTCCGCCGGACCGGGCAGGGCGACGGTCTTCTTCGGCGCGCCGAGCGAGCCGAGGTCGTAAAGCCGCAGCTCAGGCGGCTGGGAGAGGGCCACGACGAGGGTGTGGCTCTGCTGGTCGGTCGCGATCGCGGACACCACCGGCATCGGCAGCACCTGCCCGGCCGGCGGGACCGCGCGGGCGGGGGAGACGGCCGGTTTCGCGGCCGTCGGATTGGCCACGACCTGCAGATTGTCCTTCGGTTCGGCCGAGGACGAGCAGGCGGACAGCGCGAGCGCACCGGCCAGCGGGATCGCGATCCGCGACGCGGCGGTGAGCCGACGCACCTTGAAACCTCCAGCAAAGCTCCGGCGAACAGGTCCCTCAAGCATCCTCTCCGAATGCCGAACCGTCACGCCCGTGTCACCGACCCGACACCTGCGGCTCACCGGGTGCCCCGTTCCGGGTAGCCGAAGTCGACGCTGCTGACGTCGTCCAGCGCGCTGCGGATCGCCGGGGGAAGGGTCAGATCCTCGGCGGCGAGAGAGCCGGTGAGCTGCCCGGTGTCGCGCGCTCCGACGACCGGAGCGGCTACGCCGGGCCGGTCCCGGACCCAGGCGAGCGCCACCGCGAGCGGCGAGGTGCCGAGCCCCTCGGCGGCGGTCACGACGGCCTGCACGATCCGCGCGGCGCGTTCGGTGCGGTGGTGTTCGACGTATCCGGCGTACTCGGCGGACGCGCCGCGCGAGTCCGCGGGCGTGCCGGTGCGGTACTTCCCGGTGAGGACGCCGCGGCCGAGCGGAGCCCACGGCAGCACGCCGATGCCGTGGTGCTCGGCGGCCGGGACGACTTCGCGTTCGATGCCGCGTTCCAGCAACGAATACTCGAACTGCCCGGACACGAGCGGCACGGTGGCGAGAGAGGCGGCCGTCGCGAGCTGCCAGCCCGCGTAGTTGGAGACGCCCACGTAGCGGACCTTGCCGCTCGTCACCGCGTAATCGAGCGCGGACAGCGTTTCCTCGATCGGCACGCAGGAATCCCACGCGTGCAGCTGCCATAGGTCGATGTGGTCGGTGCGAAGCCGCTGCAGCGAGCCTTCGAGCGCGGAAAGCAGTGCGCCGCGCGAGGCTCCGCCGCCGAACGGGCCGTCTCCGCGCCGGGCGACAGTCTTGGTGGCCAGCACGATGTCCTCGCGCGGGACCAGGTCCGACAGCAGTTCGCCGAGCATCCGCTCGGCCTCGCCGCCGGCGTACAGGTCGGCGGTGTCCACGAGCGTGCCGCCCGCGTCGACGAACGCGACCAGCTGGCTGGCCGCCTCGTCCGGATCGGTGTCGCCGCCCCACGTCATGGTGCCGAGGGCCATCCGCGATATCCGCAGTCCCGACCGGCCGAGCTGTCGCTTTTCCACGACCGCCGAGCCTAGTGGGCGCACCCCCCGCGACCGGACGAAGGTGACCTCGTGTCGCACCGGCGCCCTCCCGGGAACCGCCGGGAACCACCCGATAGGTTCCCGATCGTGCGAATCGGACTGCGCCCCGTGCGGGCGGGCGAACCGGCGGGAGCGGCCTGATGGGATGGTTCGAGGCCCTGGTGCTGGGGCTGGTGCAGGGGCTCACGGAGTTCCTCCCGATCTCCTCGAGCGCGCACGTGCGGATCGTCGCGGCGCTGTCGGGCTGGGGCGATCCGGGCGCGGCGTTCACCGCGGTCACCCAGATCGGCACCGAGCTCGCGGTGATCCTCTACTTCGGACCGAAGATCGGCCGGATCCTGCGCGCCTGGTTCTTTTCGCTCTACCGCCCGGACTGGCGGCGCGACCCGGACGCGCGGCTGGGCTGGCTGATCATCGTCGGCTCGCTGCCGATCGTCGTGCTCGGCCTGCTCCTGCAGGACGAGATCGACAAGGCCTTCCGCGACCTGCGGATCACCGCGACGACGCTGATCGTGTTCGGCCTGATCCTCCTGTTCGCCGACCGGACCGCGAAGCAGCAGCGGACGCTGGACCATCTGAACGTGCCGCACGGCCTGGTTTACGGCTTCGCGCAGGCGCTCGCGCTGATCCCCGGCGTCTCGCGTTCGGGCGGCACGACGAGCGCCGGTCTGCTGATGGGCTACACGCGTTCGGAAGCCGCCGAGTACTCGTTCCTGCTCGCGGTGCCCGCCGTGTTCGGCTCGGGGCTGTACAAGCTCACCGACATCGGCAAGAACGGCGAGAACGCGCAGTGGGGGCCGACGATTCTGGCCACGCTGGTCGCCTTCGGCGTCGGCTACCTGGTGATCGCGTGGCTGATGGCCTACATCAAGAAGCGCAGCTTCGTGCCCTTCGTGATCTACCGCGTCGTACTCGGCGTGGTGCTGTTCGGCCTGGTCTTCGGCGGCGTGCTCGACCCGAACGCGGGACCCGCGGGCGGCTGAACGCGCGGATCACCGGTTAGGGTGGCGTCGTGAGTACGGTCATCTTGCTCCGGCACGGAAAGTCCACGGCCAACGGCTCGGGCGTCCTCGCCGGGCGCACCCCGAAGGTCGGGCTGGACGACACCGGCCGGGCACAGGCCGCCGCGCTCGTCGAGCGGTTCGCCGGGGTGCCGGTGTCCGAATTGGTGGTGTCGCCGATGCTGCGCTGCAAGCAGACCGTCGCGCCGCTGGCCGCCGCGCAGGGCCTGGACAAGGTCGTCGAACCGCGGCTGTCCGAAGTGGACTACGGCGAGTGGACCGGCCGGGAGCTCAAGAACCTGGTGAAGGAACCGTTGTGGCGCGTGGTGCAGGCGCACCCGTCGGCGGCGGTCTTCCCGGGCGGGGAAGGGCTCGCCGAGATGCAGGCGCGGGCGGTGGCCGCGATCCGCGCGCACGACGCCCGGATCACCGCCGAGCACGGCGACCACGCGGTGTGGGTCGTGTGCAGCCACGGCGACGTGATCAAGTCGATCCTGGCCGACGCGCTGGGCCAGCATCTCGACGCCTTCCAGCGGATCGTCGTCGACCCGGCCGCGGTGTCGGTCGTCCGCTACACCGAAACGCGGCCGTTCGTGCTCCGGGTGAACGAACACGGCGGCGATCTGGCCGGGATCGTGCCGCCGCCGCCCAAGAAACGCGGCCGCGGCAAGAAGGGTTCCAGCGACGCCGTCGTCGGCGGAAGCACGGGCCGCTGACGATCGACAGTCCTTCCGTCGGATGCCAAACCCCGTAGGGTGGGCGGAACCACGTGGAGAACCCTGTGGAGAACCAGGAGCGCAAACCCGAATGATTTCCCCGGACAACCCGTTCGCCGTCCCCAGCGACCTGCCGTACGAGCTGCCGCCGTTCGACCGGATCGCCGACGAGCACTACCGGCCCGCCTTCGAGGCCGGTCTCGCCGAGCACGCGGCCGACGTGGAGCGGATCGCCGACGACCCGGCCGAGCCGACCTTCGAGAACACCATCGCGGCGCTGGAGCGGGCCGGGGCGCTGCTGACGCGGGTGTCCGGCACGTTCTTCAACATCTCGGGCTCGAACGCGACCGACGAGGTCCAGGAGATCCAGGCCGAGCTCGCCCCGAAGCTGGCCGCGCACGAGGACGCGATCCACCTGAACCCGCGCCTGTTCGCCCGCATCGACGCGCTGTACCAGAAGCGCTCGGAGCTGGGGCTGAGCACGGAGGCGCTGCGGCTGCTGGAGCGCCGCTACACCGATTTCAGCCGGGCCGGAGCCGGGCTGCCCGAGGCGGACCAGGCGAAGCTGCGCGCGCTGAACGAGCAGCTTTCGACGCTGCAGACCCGTTTTTCGCAGAACCTGTTGCGGGACACCAACGAACTCGCCGTCGTCCTCGACGACGCCGCGGAGCTGGCCGGTCTCGGCGAAAGCGCGATCGCGGCGGCGGCGCAGACGGCGGCCGAGCGCGGTCTCGAGGGCAAGTACGTGCTGACCCTGACGCTGCCCACCGCGCAGGCGGCCGTGGCGTCGCTGGAGAACCGCTCGGTGCGCGAGCGCCTCTTCACCGCTTCGGTGTCGCGCGGCAACCGCGGAAACGCTTATGACAACAACGCGATCGTCGAGGAGGTCACGCGGCTGCGGGCCGAGCGGGCCGCGCTGCTGGGCTACCCGAACCACGCGGCGTACGTGATCGCGGACGAGACGGCCAAAACCGTCGAGGCCGCCGGCGGTCTGCTGGAGCGGCTCGCGCCGGTGGCGGTCGCGAACGCGCGCACCGAGGCCGCGGAACTGCAGAAGCTGCTGGAAGCCGACGTGCCCGGCGCGACGCTGCAGCCGTGGGACTGGGCCTTCTACGCGTCGAAGGTGGAGCGCGAGCGCTTCCAGCTGGACACCGCGGCGCTGCGGCCGTACTTCGAGCTGGACCGGGTGCTGCACGACGGAGTGTTCGTGGCGGCGAACCGGTTGTACGGCTTGACTTTCACCGAGCGGAACGACCTGCCGAAGTACCACCCGCAGGTGCGGATCTTCGAGGTCTTCGACGCCGACGGCAGCGGGCTCGGCCTGTTCCTGATGGACTACTACACCCGCGACTCCAAGCGCGGCGGCGCGTGGATGAACAACTTCGTGGACCAGTCGCGGCTGCTCGGGCGGCACACGGTCGTGGTCAACGTGCTGAACGTGACCAAGCCGCGCGAGGGGGAGCCGACCCTGCTCTCCCTGGACGAGGTGCGTACTGCGTTCCACGAGTTCGGGCACGCGCTGCACTCGCTGCTGTCCGGCGTCGAGTTCCCGACCTTCACCGGCACCAACGTGCCGCGCGACTTCGTCGAGTACCCGTCGCAGGTGAACGAGATGTGGATGTTCTGGCCGGAAATCCTGGCCAACTACGCCAAGCACCACGAGACGGGGGAGCCGCTGCCGGCCGGGCAGGTCGAGCTGCTGGAGGCCGCGCAGCAGTACGGCGAGGGCTTCCGCACGACCGAGTACCTCGCCGCCGCGCTGCTCGACCTCGCGTGGCACCGGCTCGGCCCGGACGACCGGGTGGAGGACGTGCAGCGGTTCGAGGCCGAGGCACTGGAAAAGGCGGGCGTGGCACTGGAAAGCGTCCCGCCGCGCTACCGGACGACGTACTTCAACCACGTCTTCTCGGGCGGCTACAGCGCCGGGTACTACTCCTACATCTGGAGCGAGGTGCTCGACGCGGACACCGTCGAGTGGTTCACCGAGAACGGCGGCCTGAAGCGGGAGAACGGCGACCACTTCCGGTCGACCCTGCTGGGCCTCGGCGGCAGCGTCGACCCGATGGAGGCGTTCGCGACCTTCCGCGGCCGCGCGCCGGAGATCGAGCCGCTGCTGAAGCGCCGGGGACTCGCGGGCGCGTAAGCTGGGTGTATAACGACCTATACGGCGGGGCTGGAGCGACCGGCCCCGCCGTTCGGTGTCCGGACGGAAAAGCTCAGCCGACAGCGATGTTCGGCAGCCACAGCGCGAGCAGCACCGCGAACGTGGCCATGCTCGCGCCGAAGGCGATCGGCTTGGAGTGCCGGATCGGCCAGGTACGCGGGCCGACTCCCACGAGGAACGCGATTCCCCCGGCGATCAACGCCGGGGGAAAGAGGGCGTCTCCCCGGGTGTCGGCGTGCGTCGCCCCGCTCAGGGTGATCATCGTGACCACGACGGCCATTGCCACGCCGAAAACGGTCGCGATGGTCCCGGCGATGATTCGCGGCCGGTCCGCATTCTGACGCGGCGGCACAGGTTCCGGATCGACCGGCTGCCGAACGGTCTCGACCCGGGTTTCCTGCCGGGGCGAGTTCGCCGCGGCGGCCAGTTCCCGTGCCTCGGCGAAGGACGGCCGGGCGGCCGGATCTTTCGCCAGCAACCGGGCGATGAGATCGGTCAGCGCGCCCGCGCGCCGCGGTGGCGGGGGCTCATGGAAGAGAATCGCGGCCATCGTCGCTTTCGCGGTGTCGCGCGCGAACGGTGAGACGCCCTCGACGGCGTGATACAGGGTGGCCCCGAGGGAGAACAGGTCGCTGACCGCGCCGCGGCCGTGGCCCTCGAGCCGTTCCGGGGCGGTGTATTCGACCGAGCCGATGAACATGCCGGTGGAGGTCAGCTGGGTGTCGGCGTCGTGGGTGGCGATCCCGAAATCGGTGAGCAGCACGTGGCCGCGCTCGGTCAGCAGGACGTTGCCGGGTTTGACGTCCCGGTGCGCGATGTCCGCGTCGTGCGCGGCGCCCAGCGCGTCCACCAGCGCCGCCGCGATCGGTGCCGCTTGTCCGGGGGAGAGCGGGCCGTCGGCGAGGCGGTCGGCCAAGGTCTGGCCGTCGACCAGGCGCATCACGATCCACGGGACGCCGTCCTCGACTACGACGTCGTGCACGGCCACGATGTTCGGATGGTCGCGCAGCCGGGCCGCGTGCCGGGCCTCCCGCTCGGCCCGCTTCAGCCGGTCGGCCTGCTCGGCGTCGCTGGACGACGGCGGCAGCCGCATCTCTTTCACCGCGACACTCACGTCGAGGGCTTCGTCGTGGGCCCGCCACACCCGTCCGAAACCGCCGGACCCGAGTTCGCTGATCAGCCGGTACCGGCCGCCGATCATCGTGTCCGGTCGCCCCTCGGCCATCCCCACCGTCCCTGTGCGCTCGCGGTCGTCAGCTTCGCCAGCGTAGGGAACCCCGCCGCGTTCCGCCGCCGAACGGCCGGTTCCGGCCGCCGGTACCTCGGCGAATCCGGCTCTTCGTCGGATCCGCTGAGGCCCGGGCCCGGGATTCGGCGGATCCGACGAAGCCGCGGAGGGGGTCCATGACCGCACAATGCGGCATCGCCGAATCAAGGAGGATCCGACGGTGAGCATTCCGAGTTCCGCCCCGGTCGTGCGGCGGACCGAACGGACCACGTTGGCGCTGCTGGTCGGCGTCTTCATCATCGACTACATCGACCGCGTCATGATCGCGGTCGCGCTGCCGCTGATCGGCGCCGAGTTCGGGCTTTCCAAGACCACGCAGGGGCTGGTCGTGTCCGCGTTCGCGATCGCCTACCTGCTCGGGCAGATGCCCGGCGGGCTGCTCGCGGACCGGGTGGGCGCGCGGCCGTTGCTGGTGATTTCGCTGGTGGCGTGGTCGGTGTTCACCGCCGCCACCGGGTTCGCGCCCGGATTGGTCGTGCTGCTGGTGCTGCGCGCGGCGTTCGGGTTCGCGCAGGCGTTGTTCCCCGGCGCGGCGTTCAAGGCGCTTGCCGAGCGGACGACCCAGGAGGGCCGCAGCCGCGGCGCCGGGCTGCTGCTGGCGTCCAACTCGGTCGGGGCCGGGCTCGGTCCGCTGCTGGTCGCGCCGTTGGTGGTCGCGGCGGGCTGGCGGCACACGTTCTGGATCGTCGCGGTGGCCGGCCTGGTCGTCGGGTTGTTGCTGTGGCGGTTGCTGCCGGCGCCCCTGCCGCGAGAGCTGACCGAACCCGAGGCGCGCGTCGCCCCGGTGAAGGTGCCGGTGTCGCAGGTACTGCGGAACCGGCTGGTGATCCGCTGCGCGGCGATGTTCGCCTGCTTCAACATGCTCGCCTACGGGATGATCACCTGGGTTCCGTCGTACCTGGTCGAGACGAAGGGCCTGTCGCTGGTCGCGGCGGGGATCTCGGCGGCGATCCCGCAGCTGGTCAGCGCGGCGGCGGTGCTGCTGGGCGGATGGCTGATGAGCCGGTACTTCGACCACCGGCCGCGCTGGCTCGTGGTGCCCGCGCTCGTCGCCGCGGCCGGGGTGCTCGTCGCGATGCTGCTGTCGGATTCGGCGACCGGGTTCACCGTGCTGCAGACCGTCGCGATGTTCATCAGCGGTCTCGCCTCGATCGGCATCGTCGGCCTGCCGCTGCGCGTGCTGCCGCGCGATCTGGTCGGCGCGGGGATGGGCCTGGTCAACACCGGCGGCCAGCTCGCCGGCGTGCTCGCTCCGCTGGTGATGGGCTGGCTCGCGGACCGGTTCGGGTTCGCCGCGGCGTTCGGTTTCCTGGCGGTGTCGACGCTGGCCGCGGCCTTGATTTCGCTGACCACGCGGTCGACGACGCTCTCGCTCGGCGCGCCTGCCCCGGCCAAGGAACAGGTCGGCTGATCTACTGGCGATCGTGAGTGTTTATGCCCGGTAAAACCCGCAATAAAACCCACGCCGACGCCGGCCCCAAGGTGCCCCGCGCCCGCCCCCAGGCCCCCCGTGGCGGCCGCACATACCC
>NZ_JBHZAG010000147.1:0-2117 GCF_042754125.1 Amycolatopsis sp. NPDC059235 | reverse complement strand
CGTCCCCGCCCCGCTCGCGCTGGGCGCGCCGGCCCGGGCCAGGCACCCGGTGGGTGGATCTTGTGGGCTGGGTGTTTTTTCCGGTTCTCACCGGCAGAAACACTCACGAGGCCGACGGCCGCTCGGTGCCCGGCACCGGACCACTGGCCCCCGGTGGCGCCCGACGATCCGACCCGGCCGTTCGGCCGCATTAGTGGTCTAGACCTTGACGGGTGACTGGTCCAGTCCAATTCTGAGAAGGTTCCGGCCGTGCGCCGCCGCCGCACGGCCCCTTTTTCGGCACTGGAGCCCGCATGCGACGAAGAAGTCACTTGTCACGATTGTCCGCTGTCCTGGCCGCCGCCGCGGCTCCGCTCGGCGTGCTGGTCGCCACCGCGGCCCCGGCGCACGCCGCGACGCCGCTGCCCAACCACGTTTTCGCGCCCTACTTCGAATCCTGGAACGGCCAGAGCCCGGCCGCGATGGCCCAGGAAGCCGGCGTCAAGCACCTGACGATGGCCTTCCTGCAGACCGCCTCCTCGGGTTCGTGCACCGTCCTCTGGAACGGCGACGCGAGCCTGCCGGTCGCGGATTCGTCGTTCGGCGCGGACTTCCGCACCATCCGCTCGCGCGGCGGCGACGTGATCCCGTCCTTCGGCGGCTACACCGCGGACCACAACGCCACCGAAATCGCCGACAGCTGCACGGACGTCGACAAGATCGCGGCGGCGTACGAATCGCTGATCACCACCTACGACGTGCCGCGCCTCGACATGGACATCGAGGACAACTCGCTGACCAACTCGGCCGGCGTCGACCGCCGGAACAAGGCGATCAAGAAGGTCCAGGACTGGGCCGCGGCCAACGGGCGCTCGCTGCAGATCTCCTACACGCTGCCGACCACCACGAGCGGTCTCACCAGCGCGCTGGGCGTTCTGCAGAACGCGGTTTCCAACGGAGCCAAGGTCGACGTGGTCAACCTGATGACCTTCGACTACTACGACAACGCTACGCACAACATGGCGCAGGACACCCAGACCGCCGCCGCCGGACTGGTGTCGCAGCTGGCTTCGCTGTACCCGGACAAGTCGCAGGACCAGTTGTGGGGGATGGTCGGCATCACCGAGATGCCGGGCATCGACGACTTCGGTGCGGCCGAAACCTTCACCACGGCCGACGCGGTCACTGTCTACAACTGGGCGGTGTCCAAGGGCATCAACATGCTGTCGTTCTGGGCGCTGCAGCGGGACAACGGCACCTGCCCGGGCACCGGAGCACAGGACACCTGCTCCGGCATCCCGCAGGACAAGTGGTACTTCAGCCACACGTTCGCTCCGTTCACCGGCGGAACTCCGGTGCCGGGCAACGACTTCTCGGTGACGGCCAGCCCCGCGTCGGCTTCGATCGACCCGGGCGGCTCGGCGACCGGGAAGGTGGCCACCGCGGTGACTTCCGGTACGGCGCAGCAGGTTTCCCTTGCCGTGAGCGGTGCCCCGGGCGGCGTGACCGCATCGGTCAGCCCGGCCACGGTCAAGGCGGGGGAGAGCGCGAACCTGTCCATCACGACGACGGCCGCGACTCAGCCGGGCGTCTACCCGCTGACCATCACCGGTTCGGTGGCGGGCGGCGGCAGTCACACCGCCACGTATACGTTGACGGTCAACGGAACCAGCCCGACCGGCAGCGTCATCAACGGCAACTTCGAGACCGGTGCGCTGAGCCCGTGGACCGGGGGGACGATCGTGTCCTCGCCGGTGCACTCCGGCAGCCACGCGCTGCAGGTGTCGCCGACCGCGTCGACGACCGGGGAAGCGGCGCAGAACCTGACGCTCGCGCCGAACCACGCGTACACGTTGACGGCTTGGGTGCAGGGCGGCTACGCCTACGCCGGGGTCCGCGGGGGAGCGACGGCCAGCTCGTGGACGGCGAACTCCGGCTGGACCAAGCTGACCATCCCGTTCACCACCGGCTCGTCCGGCGCGGTGACGGTGTACGTCCATGGCTGGTACGGCCAGAGCCCGATCTACGCGGACGACATCTCTGTCGGCTGATTAGTGTATAACGACCTATACAGCCGGGCGCGTGGGGAAAATTATAACCTAGACGCCCGCGCACGGGAACAACCAAAGAAGAAAAAT
>NZ_JBHZAG010000146.1:0-15764 GCF_042754125.1 Amycolatopsis sp. NPDC059235 | reverse complement strand
GGGTTGGGGGGGGCCACCCCACATTTTTTTTTCCCTCAGGTTGGGGGGTGGCTTTTACAGGCGGGAAAGATGCCTTGACAAGCCACCCCAGACCGCAGAGAGGCTTCGTATCGGGGTGCGGGGGAGGGGCTGGGTGCACCGATTGTTGGGTGCATCGGCTGCGGTTTAGGGCTGTGAGGGGAACCCTGAGGGACTCTGAGTCCCTGAAGGTGGCCCTCACGTTGCGCGGAAGCAGCCTTTTACGTGGTCGTCGACCATGCCGGTGGCTTGCATTAGGGCGTAGCAGGTGGTGGGGCCTAGGAAGGCGAAGCCGCGTTTTTTCAGGTCTTTGGCCATTGCTTTCGACTCGTCGGTGATCGCTGGTACGTCCGCCATGGTGCGGGGGCGGCGGTGTTTTGCGGGGGCGAAGGACCAGAGCAGCTTGTCTAGCGGGATGTCCAGGTCTGCTACGGCGCGGGCGTTCTTCACCGCTGCTTCGATTTTCGCGCGGTTGCGGACGATGCCTGCGTCCTGCATCAGGCGTTCGACGTCCTTCTCCTTGAAGCGCGCGACCTTCTCCGGTACGAAGCCGCGGAAGGCTTTTCGGAAGTTCTCGCGTTTGCGCAGGATGGTGATCCAGGACAGTCCGGACTGGAACGACTCTAGGCACAGGCGCTCGTACAGCTCGGCCTCACCATGAAGCGGGACGCCCCACTCCTCGTCGTGGTACGCCGCGTAGTCGGGGGTCGAGTTGCCCCAGCTGCAGCGGGCGATTCCGTCTTCGCCCAGCAGGTCCGTCATTGTTCCCCCATTGAATAGTTCTCCGCGAAGCTCGCGAACTGGCGCAGCGAGTGGCGCACTCCTAGTGCGAACGCGGGACGCGCCAGGGGCCAGCCTGCGCGGCCTAGCAGGCCGAAGGGCAGTTTGAGGTGTTCGGCCCACACGAAGGTGCAGTGGCTGGCGCCCTTGGACAAGACCTGGAAGACCCCGGTTCCCTGCACGAGGCTGCCCAGGTGGCGCACTGTGCAGCGCAGGGGCGGTTCCCAGGTGGTGATCTCCATGGTGTCGGTGAAGCCGATGCCGCCGAAGCCGGTGAAGGCCGACAGCTTCGAGCCGACGCTGCGGCCGTTGCCCTCGACTACGCGCACCTGCGTGCCGAGCATCCACTCGCCTTGGCGGGCCCAGTCGGTGAGCGCTAGCCAGGTCGTTCCAGCCGGTGCCGCGACGTCTACCGACAGCACCAGGTCACTCACCTGTCGGCCTCCGGTGCGCCGCTTCGCGCGGTTGCTGCGCGGCTTCCAGGCGGGCGACCCGTTCGCGCAGTTCGTCCAGTTCAACACCGGTCCTGCGCAGCACCCAGTCTACTTCGGACATCTTGTACCCGCGGAACACCAGCTGGAAGCGCACCTGGCGGACGTCCTCGCCGGTGATGTCCTCGGCGGGCAGGCGGGTGGGCGAGCTGCCGGGCGGCAGCGGCGCCAGTTCCTCGCCCCGGCCGAACACCACAGCGGCCAGGAGGAACACCACGGCGGCCACCAGCAGCATGACTACGAGGTAGATCAGCGCGGTCGTCACGCGACGATCGTGGCACACCGTCCCCAGGAACGTCGCGCTAGCACGACAAGTCGGAACGACAGGACCACCCACGAGACCATCAGCAAGCCGCACGGGCCGCTGAGGAACAGGCGCGCCGCGTCGACTATCCCGGTCGCTCCGATCAGCAGCAGGATCGAGAACAGGTTGAGGCCCACCGCGATCGCGCCCAGCACTCGGCAGATGCTGGCCGTGCGGACGCCGTCGAATCGACGGCTCAGCAACCGCGTGCTCAGCAGGGCGAGGAGGCCGAGCACAGGCACGGCATAGAGCGCGGTGTGGGTGAGCTGCGTGACGTACGGGTACCAGCCGGGGTTCGGCGTGGTCAGCCGCGACCAGGAGCCGTACGTGAAGATGCGCGCCAGCTCCCACGACGCCTGCATCGCGGGCACGCCGAGGACGAGCAGCCACAACGTCCGTACGCCGTTGTGCATGCTCAGTTCCGCTTGGTAGTCACCGGCGACCTCGCGGACGTGGCCGAAATCCGCTACCGCGCGGCGTTGCGCTTCCGCCTCGCTCCAGCCGCCCTCGCGGTACGCCTCGGCCGCGTCCCGCAAACCGTCGCGGGCTTCGGCGAGCAGATCCGCCTTCGCGCCGCGGCGGCCGACCAGCGCTCGGTCCAGTTCGGCCAGGTAGCCGTCGATCGGGCTGGTCGCGGCCCGGCTTGTCGTGGTCATGGTTCCAGCACCCCGCCGATCACCGTGGTGAACTCCCGCCACTGCGACCGTTCCGCGGCCAGCGCCTGCTGTCCGGCGCGCGTGAGCCGGTAGGTGCGCCGTTTGCGGCCGGACACCACGTCCCACTCGCTCGCCAGCCAACCGGCGCGCTCGAGCCGGCGCAACGCCGGGTACACCGTGCCGGTGGGCAGGTCGAGCGCTCCGTCGCTGCGCAGCGACAGCGCCTCGATGATCGCGTAGCCGTGCAGCTTGCGGCCGTCGAGGACGGCGAGCAGCAACGCGTCGAGGTGTCCGCGCAACGTGTCCGCTTTCATAGGTCGTCAGTCTACTCATCTTGTCCTTGGCAGGCTAATCTCCGCGGCCCGCGCGACCGTCCGGGAAAAACCCTGAGATCTCCCCGATCTCATAGGTTTACCCGCTACATGTAGCCACGCTACCTATAGGATCCGTCGGCATGGACCCGCTGCCGATCGCGAGACTCCAGTTCGCGACCACCACCTCGCTTCACTTCCTGTTTGTGCTGCTCACCTTGGGTTTGGTGACCATGGTGGCGATCATGCAGACGCGCGCGACGATCCGCGGCGGCGAGCAGCCGCACCGGATGACCGCGTTCTGGGGCCGTCTGTACGTGGTCAACTACGCACTCGGAATCGTCACCGGAATCGTGATGGAATTCCAGTTCGGGATGACCTGGACCGGGCTGTCCGCGTTCGCCGGGGACGTTTTCGGCGCGCCGCTCGCGATCGAGACGCTGGTGGCGTTCTTCCTGGAATCGACGTTCCTCGGATTGTGGATCTTCGGCCGCGGCCGGATGAACAAGTGGCTGCATCTCGCGGTGCTGTGGCTGGTCACGCTGACCGCGTACGCCTCGGCGCTGTTCATCATGGTCGCCAACTCCTTCCTGCAGAACCCGGTCGGTTCGCGGATGGAGAACGGCGTGCTGCGCCTGGACGACTTCGGCGCGTTGTTCGCGAACCCGGCGCTGGTCGCGTCGCTGCCGCACGTCATCGGGGCCGCGCTGCTGACCGGCGGGTTCTTCGTGACCGGCGTCAGCGCGTACCACTTTCTCAAGCGCACCACCGAGATCGACTTCTTCCGCCGGTCGCTGCGGATGGGCGTCGTGACGTCGCTGATCGGCAGCGTGCTGGTGGTCCAGGCCGGGTTCGCGCAGTTCGCGGAGGTCGCCGGGTATCAGCCGGACAAGTTCAAGGGCTCGGCGGGCGTCGGGCTGCCGCTCGGGATGATGATCATGGTCGGCTTCTTCGCGTTCTTCGCGTCGCTGATCGGCACGCTGCTGCTGTTCCGCGACCTGCTGCTGCGGGCGCGGCCGGTGCTCTTCCTGATGGTGCCGGGGATCGCCGTGCCGTTCGTCGCCGCGATCCTGGGCTGGCTGGTCCGCGAGATCGGCCGTCAGCCGTGGCTGGTGTGGGGCAAGCTGCGCACCGCGGACGCGGTCGCCGACGTCAGCGGCGGGCAGATCCTGTTCTCCTTCACCGCTTTCACGCTGTTGTTCGTCGTGCTGGCCATCACCGACTGGGTGCTGCTCGCCCGGATCGCCAAACGCGGCCCGGCTGTCGCGACGGCGGAAACCGAACTTCCTGTCCTGAGTGGAGTGTGACCCGTGGTGACGATCTGGTGGGGTGTGCTCGGCTTGCTGCTGGGCGGCTACTTCGCGTTGGCCGGCTACGACTACGGCGTCGGGATGCTGCTGCCCGCGCTCTCCCGCTCCGGCGACGAGGCTGGACAGCGGCGAGTGCTCGGCGCGGTCGGTCCGTTCTTCCTGGCCAACGAGGTGTGGCTGGTCGCGGCCGTCGGCGTGCTGTTCGGCGTGTTCCCGCATCTGGAAGGCCGGGTGTTCGCCGGGGCCTACGTGCTGGTGGTGCTGTTGCTGCTGGGATTGGTCACCTTCACCGCGGCAGTCCAGCTGCGGAGTCGGCATCCGGAAGGCAACCGGCGCGGGTGGACGTTCGCCATTACCGCGGGCGCGTTGGTCACGGCGGTCTCGTGGGGGTTATTCCTCGGCAACCTCGTGCGCGGGCTTCCGCTCGATGCGCAAGGGCGTCCGGCTGACGACGTCTTGGCACTGTTCAATCCGTACGCGGTGCTGTGGGGGCTCGGGTTTGTCGCGCTGTTCTGCTTGCAGGGGCTGGTTTTCCTCACGGTACGCGGTCCGGCTGAGATCGCCGGCCGGGTTCGTCGGTTTACTCGATCCTTCCTGGCCCCGGTCGGCGTGTTCCTGGTGGTCGCGACTATTTGGGGCGCTTTCTCAGTTTCCGACGTTTCCTGGGCTGCGTTAGTGGTTGTCGCCATTGGTTTCGCAGCCTATTCGGCTGTCCTCTTCGGACTCCGTCGACCGCGGTTGGCGCTGCCCGCCGTGATGCTTCTGAGCGCCTGCCCGGCGCTGCTGGTCGGCGTACTGCGCTTCCCCGTGGTCCTATCGGCACCGACGGGCTACCAGCTGACCGTCGATCAGGCCGCCACCACGCCGGACATGGCCGCGGTGATCGGCTGGTTCGCCGCGCCCGCACTTCTCGTCTTGATCGCCGTGCAGTGGCTGACCTGGCGGGCACATCGGCGTCCGGTCGACGAGAAATCGTTGCTGCACTTCTGAAGGAGTCTCGCCATGCCTGCCCTACCTGGTCTCCGCGGTTACCTCGCGGCGCTCGCCGTGCTGGGTGTCGTCACCGCTGTCACCGTGCTTGTCCAGGCGGACGGGCTGGCGACCCTGCTCACCGGCGGCGGCGTTTCGGTCGCGCTGGTCGTCGCCGTCGGGGCGCGAATCCTTCTCGCCGTCGGACAGGGCCTGCTCACCAGCCATTTCGCAGCTTCGGAGCAAGCAGGCCTGCGTCGCCGGTTGCTCGACGCGACCGGCGACCCCGGCGCGACTGCCACGCGAATCACCAAAGGCGTCGATGCCACCGCGACCTACCTCACCGGCTACCTGCCCGCGATGATCCTCTCCGTACTGGTGCCAATCTCGGTACTGGCAAGGCTTTTCACCGCCGATCTGACCTCCGCGTTGATCGTGACCGCCACTGTGCCGTTGATCCCGGTCTTCGGCGCACTCATCGGAGCACATACAAAAGCGCGTACACAATGGACACTGCTGACCCGGCTAGGCGGCCACTTCCTCGACGTCGTCCGAGGGTTGCCGACGCTCAAGCTGTTCGGCCGTGCGCAAGCCCAGACCCGCATCGTGCGCGAGATGGCCAACGCACACGCCGACGCCACCATTCGGACGTTGAAGGTCGCCTTCCTTTCCGCACTGGTGCTTGAACTCGTCGCCACGCTGTCGATCGCACTCGTCGCAGTACCGATCGGATTCCGGCTGCTGTCCGGTTCGATGACCGCGCACACCGCGATGCTGATCCTTGTCCTCGCACCCGAGGCATACCTGCCGCTACGCGCCGCCGGAGCGAAGTTCCACGCCGCCGCCGAAGGGCTCACCGCACTGAAGGAAATCCTCGACGCACCAACCGCTGTCCGCCGATCCGGCATGCAGACCCGCCGCCTCGGCCCACCGGAAGTGGCATTCGATCGCGTCTCTGTGCGTTACGGCGAAACCCGGGCGCTGTCCGAAGTGGACTTAACAATTCACCCTGGCGAACACCTCGCGCTAGTCGGGCCGAGCGGCTCCGGAAAGTCCACTCTGCTCGCGGTCCTGCTGGGTTTCGTCCAGCCGACGTCCGGCCGGGTCCTGATCGACGGCGTCGATCTGCGCGCCCTCGACCATTCGTCCTGGCTGCGCGACACCGCGTGGCTGCCGCAACGTCCGACGCTGTTTCGCGGCACCCTCAAGGAAAACACCGGCGGACGCCGGGTCGACGACATCGTCACCGACCTCCCCGACGGCTACGCGACCGAGATCGGCGAACTGGGCGCCGAACTGTCCGCCGGGCAACGGCAACGCGTCGGCCTGGCCCGCGCCTTGTCCCGCACCGAAGCCGGACTGGTCTTGCTGGACGAACCCACCGCCCGCCTCGACGCGCGCACCGAAGCAACCGTGCTGGCAGGCGCGAGGGAACTGCTGCCCGGACGCACCGCGATCCTGGTCGCACACCGACCGGCGCTGGCCGCGCTCGCGTCGCGGACGGTCGAACTCAACCATGGGGTGACAGTATGAAACTCGCCCGCGCGACCCTCCTCGCCGTCGGCGCCGAACTCGCCGGACTCGGACTGACCGGCACCGCGGCGTGGCTGCTCATGCGCGCCGCCGAACAACCTCCGCTCGCCGCACTCACGCTCGCGATCGTCGCCGTGCGGGTTTTCGCGCTGGCCCGCGGCGGACTCCGCTACGCCGAACGCCTTGCCGGACACGACGTTGTCCTCCGCTACCTCGGTTCCCTGCGAACGCGGGTGTACCAAGCCCTTCTCCCCCGCCGGGTCGCCGAACACTCCGGCGCAGATCTGGTCACCCGCCTGGTGTCCGATGTGGACGCTTTGCAGGACGCCATTCTCCGGCTCGCGCTACCGGCGGTGGTCGCGGGAACCGTCGGTCTCGCTGTGGTGGTTTTCGCCGGTTTGGTAAGCCTTCCGCTCGCCGGGATTGTCCTTATCGGACTCCTCGCGACAGTAATTCTGCTGATACCCAGAGGAAGCGCGCCCCAGAGACGACAGGAGCTCGCCGAACGCACCGTAGAACTCGTCCTCGGCCGCGATGAACTGATCGCCTACGGCTGGGAGCAACGCGAGAAAGACCGCGCCACCAAGGTAATCCAGGAACTAGCCGCGGACTCCCGGCGCACCGGCCGCCGCCTAGCCCTGGTCACCGCCGCCGGAGTGGCGGTGCAATTCGCGACCACCGCCGCAGTCGCATTGCTCAGCCCAGCAAGCCATCCGGTCACCGCGGCCCTCACCCTGACCACGATGGCCCTCTTCGAGCTGGTCCTGCCGCTGCTCGCCGCCGCCGAGCGCATCCCCGAAATCCGGGCGTCGCTGAGCCGAGTACGCGCCGTCCTCGCCGCCCCAGCACCCGCCCCGGAACCAACCCCTGGACCAGGACATTTCCGGCTGACGAACGTCGGCGTGCGTCATCCCGGCCGCCGCGCCGCGCTCGAAGGCATCGACCTCGACCTGCCGCCCGGCACCCGGCTCGGCATCCTCGGCCCTTCCGGAGCTGGAAAGACGACCCTGCTGCACGTCCTGCTCGGTTTCGTCTCCCCCACTTCCGGCACGATCACCGTCGACGGCCGCCCCGTGGCCGGGCCACACCCCGCTGTGATCTCCGGAGCACTCGCCGACGCACACGTCTTCGCCACGACCGTCCGCGAAAATCTGCTGCTCGCCAACCCGGAAGCCACCGACGACGACCTGCGCGCCGCCTGCGAAACCGCGGGCTTCGACCTCCCGCTGGACCGGGACACCGGCCAGAACGGCGACGCCCTCTCCGGCGGTCAACGGCAACGCCTGATCCTCGCCCGCGCGGTCCTCGCCGCACCTCCAGTACTGGTCCTCGACGAACCAGTGGAAAGCCTCGACCCCGCACACGGCGACGAAGTCCTGGCCCGAGTTCTCGCGCAGGCCAAGGGAACCGTCGTGCTGGTGACGCACCGGCCGGAGCACGTCTACGGGTTCGACCAGGTCCTCACCCTCGAGGAGGGGCGACTAGCGCTCACCGTTCCCGGGTGAGCGGAATCGGCGGGTCCATCGGATGAATGTGGAACACGTCGTCAGCGTCGACGTACATGTTCACTTCCGGCGCACCTCGGAACAGAGCCACCACGACGTTGTCGAGCCGGACCCGTCCTCCGCCGAGATGGGTGATCCCCTTCGGCTCGTCGAGCTTGGCCAGCCAGTCGGCCTGCTTCGGGTCCATCGTGGCGAGGTAAGTCCCGGTCCGGCCGGAGCGGATCTCGTGGTCGGCCAGGACGTCGCCCCACTGGGCGAGCGTGAGGATCTCGCGGATCGCGGCGCCGAGAGTCTCGCGCCCTCCGTGCTCCACCGGTCCGTAGCTCGCCCGGCGGGCCAGCCCGCCGTGCCAGTAGCTGTAGTCGTCGCCGGGCACGGTCCGGACGACCGTGTGCCACGAGAGGCGCCGGTAATGGGGATGCGGAGCCAGCTCAGCCCAGCCGACCGGGAATCCGTCGCGGCTGCCGTCGTCCGCACAGACCTGCACGACCTTGCGATCCGGCTGCCGGATGGCCAGATTGCGCAGTTTCACCTGGTTCACGGTGCTGGAATCCAGCCGGTCTTTGGCCATGCCCATCGCCCCCGGTCGTTCGAGCCGAATCGGCCCCGAACGTAGCGCGCGTCGATGACATTTCGGTGAAAACCACCGCGTGTCCAATATGGACGGACGTCACGGCTGCCGGGCGGCCAGCACCTCCCGCATCGGCGGCCGGTCCGCCACCGGCACCTCCGTCACGTCCGGCACCCATTCCCCGGACACCTGCACGAACTGCGTGAACCGCGCCGCCTCCGCGCCCGGCATTCCGCAGCGGGCCAGCGCGGTGCCGAGGATCTGCCGGGACATCACGCCGAGCTGCAGCAGCGACCGGTTGCGGTGTTTGCGCACGCCGAGGTTGACCTGCGCCAAGCCGTCGAGGCCGTAGCGCTCCTCGGCGTCCAGCAGCAGGCCGATCTCCACGCCGTACCCGCCGGCGAACGGCACCGACTCCAGGAACTCGCGTGTGCCCGCGTACTCGCCGCCCAGCGGCTGCACCAGTTCGCCCAGCGCCGGGCGCAGCGCGGACAGCACCGGCCGCGCCAGCAGTTCGGTGACCCGGCCGCCGCCGGTGCTCTCCAGGCGCAGCGGGCGGCGGTAGAAGCCCTTGACCAGGTGCACGCCGTCCTCGGTGAGCAGCGGGCCGAGCAGCGAGGGCACGAACGCCGGGTCCGGGTCGACCAGGTCGGAGTCGAGGAACACCACCACGTCGCCGGTCGTCGCGGCGAGCGAGCGCCACAGCACCTCGCCTTTGCCGGGGCGCGGCGTCAGCTCCGGCACGACGTCCTCGCGGCGCACCACGCGGGCCCCGGCGGCCGCGGCGACCTCGACGGTCGCGTCCGTGGAACCCGAGTCGACGACCACCAGCTCGTCGACGACCCCGCCGAGCAGCGGGCGCACCGACGCGACCACCGCGGCGACCGTTTCCTCCTCGTCCAGCGCCGGCAGCACGACCGACACCGTCCGGCCGCGTTTGGCGGCGAGGATGTCCGCGGCGCTCCACCCGGGCTCCTGCCAGGTGCGACGGTGAAACCAGCTCATGGAGGCGATCGTGCCATGCTGGAACCGGCGCCCGATCCTCCGGAGGGAGAACCTTTGCTCACGCTGCTCGTCCGTTTCGTGCTCGGACCGCTGGTCCGCGTGCTGTACCGGCCCAAGGTCGAGGGCGTGGAGAACATTCCCGGGGACGGCCCGGTGCTGCTCGCCTCCAACCACCGGGCGGCGCTGGACACCGGTGTGATCACGTTCACCACGCCGAGGCAGGTCCGGTTCCTCGGCAAGGCCGAGTACTTCACCGGCAAGGGGCTCAAGGGCCGGTTCATCGCGAAATCGCTCGACGCGCTCGGGTACATCCCGGTCGAACGCGGCAACGCCCAGGCCGGGCTCGCCGCGCTCGAAGCGGGCCGCAAGGTGCTCACCGACGGCGGCGTGTTCGCGATCTACCCGGAGGGCACCCGCTCGCTCGACGGACGGCTGCACCGCGGGCACACCGGCGTCGCCGCGCTCGCACTCTCCACCGGGGCGAAGGTCGTTCCGGTCGCGTTGTTCGGCACCGAGGGCATCCAGCCGAACGGCGCGAAAATCCCGCGGCCCGCCAAGATCCGGGTCCGGTTCGGCGAGCCGCTGGACTTTTCGCGCTACGAAGGCCAGGACTCGTCCTCGGCGATCCGCCGGTCGGTGACCGACGAGATCATGTACGCGATCCTCGAACTGTCCGGACAGGAATACGTCGACACCTATCACAAACGGCCGGACGAAAAAGCGTCGTGACGCGTTATCCGACCGAGCGGCTCAGGATGTCGACCAGCTTGTCGGCATCAGACGCGACGCTGATCAACTCCCGGGTCTCCGGCCGCAGGAAACCCTTCTCCAGCATCTGATCGGCGAATGCCACGAGCGGCGAGTAATACCCGGCGACGTCGAGCAGTCCGATCGGTTTGCGGTGGATGCCGAGCTGCGCCCACGTCCACACCTCGAACAATTCCTCGAGGGTGCCGACGCCGCCGGGCAACGCGACGAACGCGTCCGACAACGCGGCCATTTTCGCTTTGCGCTGGTGCATGTCGGCGACCACGTGCAATTCGGTGAGCCCGCCGTGCGCGATTTCCACGCTCGACAGCACTTCCGGGATCACGCCGATCACTTCGCCGCCCGCCGCGAGCGCGGCGTTGGCCACCACGCCCATGGTGCCGACGCTCGCGCCGCCGTAGACGAGGCCGATTCCCCGCTGCGCCAGCAGTTTCCCGACGCCGGCCGCCGCCTCGGCGTACTCCGGCGAAAAGCCCTGCGCCGAACCGCAGAACACACAGATCCGCATCAGTGCGTGTCCTCCCAAGCCTGATAAGAGTCCTGCACGACGCGCACCGCGTCGTCGATGTCGTCGGTCAAGTGCAGCAGGGCGAGGTCCTTCTCGCCGATTTTCCCGCCGCCCAGCACCGATTTCTCGATCCAGTCGTACAGCCCGCCCCAGTATTCGGTGCCGAACAGCACCACCGGGAACTTCGTGACCTTCTTGGTCTGGACCAGGGTCAGCGCCTCGAACAGTTCGTCGAGCGTGCCGAATCCGCCGGGAAGGCAGATGAACGCCTGCGAATACTTGACGAACATGGTCTTGCGCGCGAAGAAATAGCGGAAGTTCACGCCGAGGTCGACCCACGGGTTCAGGCCCTGCTCGAACGGCAGCTCGATGCCCAGCCCGACGGAGAACCCGCCCGCCTCGTTCGCGCCGCGGTTCACCGCTTCCATCGCGCCCGGGCCGCCGCCGGTCATCACCGCGAATCCGGCGTCGGCGAGCGCGGCCCCGATCTTGCGGCCCAGTTCGTACTCCGGGTTGTCGCGTTTGGTGCGCGCCGAACCGAACACGGTCACCGCGCGCGGAACCTCGGCCAGCGCGCCGAACCCCTCGACGAACTCGGCTTGGATGCGCAGCACGCGCCACGGGTCGGTGTGCACCCAGTCGCTCGGCCCGCGCGAATCGAGCAGCCGCTGATCGGTGGTGCTGCCCTGATCGCGCCGATCGCGCCGGAGCACCACCGGGCCCTTGTGCCGCTCCACCGGACGTTCGGGGTACTGGCCGTCGGGAAACTCAGACTGTTCGCTCACCAGCCAAGCCTACGGGCCGATCGGCCCCGGCGGGCGCCCGCGTAGGCACCGGAGCGTGACGGATCGGTTGCCCGCGGCTGAACGCGCGAAAGCGGACCACCAGCGGGTTCCGGTCCTCCTACCAATGGCCGGTTGTCGGCAACTACCGACGAAAGTCGCCCGGCCCGTCCCGAATCGGCGTTTTCCCTGCTACGGGGCCACCTGAGAGGAATAGTCCTGATCGCTCCCGGGGTCCCGCTGGTCCGTTCAGCGCATTGACCGCCCCCGTGAGCGCTTTTTTACTCACGGTGTCCGCGGCCTGATCAGCCCAGCTCAACGCGTTGCGCTTTTCCCCATCGTGTACCCCGAAAGGACTGTCGATGACGTCCAGAAGAGGGCTCGCCACCGGCATCGCAAGTGTCGCCGGTCTCGCCCTTTCCCTGCTCGCGCTGCCGGTGACCCCGGCATCCGCGGCCCCCGCCCACCCCACCGCAGACCCGCAGGCCACCGCGATCGCGGCCGCCGACCGGGTCGCCGCCGCAGGCGCGGTCGGGCTCCGCAAGAGCTCGGCCGAGAGCCTGCACCGCGTCAGCACCACCCTGGGCGACGCCGGGCTGTATTACAACTCCTACGAGCGCACCTACGACGGCCTTCGGGTCGTCGGCGGGGATGCGGTGATCGTCGCCGACGGAACGGGCCGCGTGCGCGGCACGGACTCCGCCGACGGCGCGGCGATCACCGTGGGCACCACGCCTGCTGTCGACTCGGCGCGCGCGGCTTCGGTCGCCCGCGCTCAGCTGCCGACCGTGAGCACGGTGAGCAAGCCTGATCTGGTCGTTCTCGGCGGCGCACAGCCGAAACTGGCTTACGAGGTGGTCGTCAAGGGCCGCACCGCGAAGGCGCCGAGCAACCTGCACGTCTTCGTCGACGCCGCCACCGGCAAGGTCCTCGACCAGCGTGACGACGTGAAGGCCGAAAGCCCGGCCAAGTCCGCTTCGAACGCCGCGGCCCCCGCCGCGGCGGGCAACGGCAACAGCTACTACGCCGGCCAGGTCAGCATCGACACGAGCGGCTCCGGCAGCTCGTACTCGATGCGCGACTCGACCCGGCCCGGCATCAGCTGCGGCCGCGAGGGCGGCTCGGTGTTCACGAAGTCCAGCAACAACTGGGGCAACGGCCAGGGCACCGACCTCGAAACCGGCTGCGTCGACGTGCTCTACACGGTGCAGACCGAGTGGAACATGCTCAAGGACTGGCTGGGCCGCAGCGGTATCGACGGCAACGGCAACGGTTTCCCGGCGTCGGTCGGCTTGAACGACGTCAACGCCTACTGGGACGGCTCGTCCACCCACTTCGGGCACTCGCAGGACAACCAGCGCCAGGCGACGTCGATGGACGTGGCCGGACACGAGTTCGGGCACGGCATCTTCCAGAACACGCCGGGCGGCGCGGGTTCGGGCAACGAGAACGGCGGGCTCAACGAGTCCACCGGCGACGTGTTCGGCGCGCTGACCGAGTTCTACGCGAACAACCCGGTCGACACTCCCGACTTCACCGTCGGCGAGGGCGTGAACCTGGTCGGCAACGGCCCGATCCGCTACATGTACGACCCGAGCCGCGAGGGCGACCCGAACTGCTACTCGTCGTCGATCCCGAACACCGAGGTGCACGCGGCGGCAGGCCCGCAGAACCACTGGTTCTACCTGCTCTCCGAGGGCACCTCGCCGACCGACGGCCAGCCGGCGAGCCCGACCTGCAACAACAGCAGCATCACCGGCATCGGCATCCAGAAGGCCGGCAAGATCTTCTACAACGGCCTGCTGCACAAGACCTCGTCCTGGAACCACAAGGCGGCCCGCAAGGCCACCCTGCAGGCGGCGGTCGACCTGTTCCCGGGCAGCTGCACCGAGTTCAACGCCACCAAGGCGGCGTGGGACGCGGTTTCGGTCGCCGCGGTTTCCGGTGAGGCCACCTGCACCGGCAACCCGCCCGCGGGCAACGACTTCTCGGTCAGCCTGTCGCCCTCGACCGCGACTGTCCAGCCTGGACAGTCCGCCACGTCGACGGTGACCACCAAGATCACCAACGGCAACGCGCAGTCGGTGAAGCTGACCGCGAGCGGCCTGCCCTCGGGCGCGACCGCGACGTTCAACCCGGCGACCGTCCAGTCCGGCGCCACCGCGACCGTCACGATCGCCACGACGGCCAGCACGCCGAACGGCACCAGCAAGGTCACGATCACCGCGACCGGCGCGAACGCCACCCACACCGCGGACTTCACGCTCACCGTGGGCAGCGGCAACCCGGGCGGCTGCGGCGGCGTGACGGCATGGGACTCGAACAAGTTCTACGGTCCGGGCGATGTCGTCTCGTACAAGAGCCACAAGTGGACCTCGTCGTGGTACTCCGTCGGCGCTGAGCCGGGTGCGCCCGGTTCCTGGGCCGTCTGGACCGACAGCGGGGCCTGCTGACGCAGTAAACTCTCCCTAGTTCCCCCAAGACCAGCCGGGCACGGCGCTTCGTGCCCGGCTGGTCTCTTTTTGTGGTTGTCCAGACCACCTTGGCCGCGAATTTGTCTAGACCATACGATCGGGGGTAGGCATCCCCTCGGCCCGCCGCTTACCGTTGCGGCAACACCGTTATCGGGACGGGAGCCGTGATGTTCGAACGGAAATCGCGCTGGTTCGGGACCGCCGTGGCGGCCCTGCTCGCACTGCCGCTAGCCGGGGTCGCCCCCGCCTCGGCGGCCGCCGCACCACAATCGGACACCTGCGCGGTAAAACCGAGACCATCAGGCTCAGTGCTGCAGGGTTACTGGGAAAACTGGGACGGAGCCTCGAACGGCGTCCACCCCGGCATGGGCTGGGTCCCGATCAACGACCCGAGCATGGCCGCCCACGGCTACAACGTCATCAACGCCGCCTTCCCGGTGATCCTCTCCGACGGCACCGTGCAATGGGAAGACGGCATGGACGCCACGGTGAAGGTGTCGACTCCCGCTGAGATGTGCGCGGCCAAAGACGCCGGCGCCACCATCCTGATGTCCATCGGCGGCGCGGCAGCAGGCATCGACCTGTCGTCGAGCTCGGTCGCCGACAAGTTCGTCAGCACCATCGTGCCGATCCTGAAGAAGTACAACTTCGACGGAATAGACATCGACATCGAAACGGGCTTGTCAAGCAGCGGCGACATCAACACGTTGTCCGCCTCGCAGGCGAACTTGGAACGCATCATCGACGGCGTCCTGTCGCAGATGCCCTCCGGCTTCGGCCTGACCATGGCCCCAGAAACGGCCTACGTCACCGGCGGCTCGGTAACCTACGGCTCAATCTGGGGCGCATACCTGCCGATCATCAAGAAGTACGTGGACAACGGCCAACTGTGGTGGCTGAACATGCAGTACTACAACGGCTCCATGTACGGCTGCTCCGGAGACAGCTATGAAGCAGGAACGGTGCAAGGCTTCACGGTCCAGACCCAGTGCCTGGACAAGGGCCTAACCGTACAAGGCACCACCATCCGCGTCCCGGCAGACAAACAGGTCCCAGGCCTCCCAGCCCAACCAGGCGCAGGCGGCGGCTACATGGACCCAGGCTCAGTTTCGCAGGCCTACCAAAGCGTCCCGGGCCTGAAAGGCCTAATGGACTGGTCAATCAACTGGGACGGCTCAAGGGGTTGGACCTTCGGCGACAACGTGAAGTCGCTGCAAGGCCGCTAGACCGCTGCGGGCCGGGGTGCTGCGCAAGGCGCCGCCCCGGCCTCAGCTCAACAGAAGGGCCGCCAGGGACCTCTCCCCGGCGGCCCTGAGTGCGTGAGGGCCACCCTCACGTACTCAGAGTCCCTCAGGGTTCCCCTCACGTACTTCCGCACGCCGTGAGGGGCCCCTTCACGGAATCAGATTCCCTCAAGGAGCCCTTCACAGCCCACTCCCGCTCGCTCGCCCCACCACACGCCACGATGCCGCCCCAACGCCACATTCGGCGCGTCCCACGCACCCAATGTGGCATTCGGTGCATCTGACGCACCAGATGCCACATTGGGGCGCTAGCCCCAACCCGAAACCGCACCGATGCACCCAACCTTCGGTGCACCCAGCCCCCAAACCGCACCAGCGCACCCAACGTTCGAGGCACCCAGCCCCCAAACCGCACCGCTGCACCCAACTATCGGTGCACCCAGCCCCTCCCCCGCACCCCGATACGAAGCCTCCCTGCGGTCTGGGGGGGGGGGGTGGTAGAACAAAAATCCCCCGCGAAAAAAACCCCCCCCCC
>NZ_JBHZAG010000145.1:0-15861 GCF_042754125.1 Amycolatopsis sp. NPDC059235 | reverse complement strand
CCCTATCGTCGGCAGCGTCTTTGGTGTATAAGAGACTGGAGAGGCAGTGTGCACGGCCCCCCGGGCCGGGCGCACTGCCTCTCCACACGCCGACTTAAAGGCGATCCCGCCCGCGCCGACGAAGTCGGCGCCATCAACACTGTTCTGGCAGCGTGATCCCATGCGTAGCTACTATCTCCCTCCTGCCGTCCCCGTCGCCGCACTCGTCCTCATGCCGTTCCTGCCGTTCGTCAACTCGTCCGGCCTCTGGCTGGGCTTGCCGAAGATGATGGTCTGGGGCGCCTTCTGGTGTCTCATGTTCACCCCGGCCCTGCTGCTGTCCGAACGGCTGATGTCCCGCAGCGGACAGGAGGATTGACGATGATCCTCGCTTTCACTCTCGTCGGCATCGTGCTGATCGGCGTGCTGGGCTTCGTCGGCCGTCGCCGTCCTGCCGCGGATCTCGCGGAATGGACCGTCGGCGGCCGGAAGTTCGGCGCGCTCACCATGTGGTTTTTGCAGGCCGGGGAGGTTTTCACGACCTTCACCTTCCTCGGCATGGCCGGGTTGGCGTTCTCCGGCGGCGTGGCCGCGATGTACGCGCTGCCGTATGTGCCGATCGCTTACGTGGTCCTGTTTTTCCTGGCCAAGCGGATCTGGCGGATGGGCAAGGAGCGCGGCTACCTGACCCAGGGCGACTTCCTCGAAGACCGGTTCTCGAGCCGCGCGCTCGGCACGGTGTCGGCGATCCTCGGCGTCGTGTTCGTGCTGCCGTATCTGCAGTTGCAGATCACCGGGCTCGGGCTGATCGTCCGGCTCGTGACCGGCGACCACGCGTCCGGCACGCTCAGCATGATCGCGGGCAGCGTCCTGGTGGTCGCGTTCGTGTTGTGGGCCGGGCTGCGCGGCGTGGCGGCGACGTCGTATTTCAAGGACGCGATCATGCTCGTCGTCCTGGTGGTGCTGATCGTCGCGGTGCCCGCGCATTTCGCCGGCGGCGTGTCGGGCGTGTTCCACAAGATCGACCAGTTGCATCCGGAGAAGCTGTTCGTGCACGCCGGGGCCAATGACCACACGTGGTTCATCACGAGCATGCTGGTGAGCGCGATCGGCGTCGGGCTGATGACGCTGCCGCACACCTGGCCTGCGCTGATGTCCGCGCGCGATCCGAAGGTGCTGCGCCGCAACTACACCTGGATGCCGGTGTACGAGCTGTGCCTGCTGCTGCCGATGATCATCGGTTTCGCGGCGATCCTGGTGGTGCCGAAGGGAAGCGACCCGAACGGCGTGCTGCTGACGCTGAGCAAGGACGCGCTGCCGGGCTGGGTCACCGGTCTCGTGGTCGTCGCCGCGACGGCCACCGCGATGGTGCCCGCGGCGGGGATCCTGATCGGCATTTCCTCTTTGGTGGCCCGCAACATCACCCGGGTGCGCAGCGAACGCAAGCAGTTCTGGATCAATCACGGGACGGTCGTGCTGGCCAGCGCGCTCGCCCTGGTGCTCGGCATCTACCGGCCGGACCTGCTGGCGAACCTGCTGCTGCTCACCTATTCCGGGTCGGTGCAGCTGGCCCCGGCGAACCTGCTGGGCTTCCTGAAGAAGGTCCCGGTGGGCAAGGCGCCGGTGTTCGCCGGGCTGCTGGCGGGCGAGGTCGTGGTGATCTGGCTGACCTTTGTGGACACCAAGCTCGTCGGCACGGTGAACGTCGGGCTGGTCGGGCTGGCGGTCAACGTGGTCGTGCTCGCGATCGCGGCGGCTGTCGAACGGGCCGTGACCCGGTCCGGAGACATCGTGGAGACAGGAGAACCGGTATGACGCGGACCCTTTTCGCCGGCGGCACGGTGTTCGACGGGACGGGCAGCCCGCCCGCGCCGGCGGACGTCGCGGTCGAGGACGGCCGGATCGTCGAGGTCGGCACCGGCCTCGACGGCGACCGCGCGGTGGACTGCACCGGCGCGATGCTGCTGCCCGGGATGTTCGACTGCCACGTGCACGTCACGGTGTCGGATCTCGGGTTGCTGCAGCGGGTGCAGAAGCCGTTCTCGTACCAGTTCTATGAGGCGGCGCGGAACCTGTGGACCACGCTGAAGCTCGGCATCACCACGGTGCGCGACGCCGCCGGGGCCGATCTCGGCATCAAGCAGGCGGTCGCGGACGGCCTGATTCCCGGGCCGCGCCTGGAAATCGCGATCGGCCTGATCAGTCCGACCGGCGGGCACGGCGACGGCTGGATGCCGTCCGGGCATTGCGTTCCGCTGTCGCTCCCGCATCCCGGCCGCCCGAGCGCGCTGGCCGACGGTCCGGACGAGATGCGCCGGGTCGCGCGCACTCTGTTGCGGGCCGGGGCCGACGTGCTGAAGGTCTGCACCACCGGCGGGGTGCTGTCGCCGCGGGACGATCCCCGGCATTCGCAGTTCACGCTTGAGGAATTGGACGTCCTGGTCGCCGAAGCGACCATGCAGGGGCGTGCGGTGATGGCCCACGCACAGGGCGCGGAGGGGATCAAGAACGCCGTCCGCGCCGGGATCCGGTCGATCGAACACGGCATCTACCTCGACGACGAGGCGATCGAACTGATGCTCGCGCGCGGCACGTGGCTGGTCCCGACGCTGGTGGCGCCGGTGAACGTCATCCGCGCGGCGGCCGCGGGCGCGGCGTTGCCGGATGCGGTGGTGCAGAAGGCGAAAGAGGTCGCGGAGGTGCATCTGGATTCGGTGCGCCGGGCGGTCGCGGCCGGGGTCCGGATCGCGATGGGCACCGACAGCGGCGTCGGCCCGCACGGGACCAACCTCGAAGAGTTGGAGCTGATGCGCTCGGCCGGGATGAGTCCCGCGGACGTGCTGGTCGCCGCCACTTCGTCGGCCGCTCAGCTGCTGGGCAAGGACGCTGAACTGGGCCGGCTGGCTCCGGGATACCGCGCGGACCTTGTGGTCGTTTCGGGCGATATCTACGATTTCCCGGCTTTGGCGGGGAACGTTCGGGAAGTGTGGCAGGACGGAGCGCGCGCGGTTTGAGGTGGCGGTTTCATGATCACGGCATACTGTGCGCCGTGATCATGAAAACCGAGGAACGCCACGCGTCCTGGCTCGAACTCTTCTTCGACCTGGTCGCGGTCGCCGGCGTCGCCCAGCTTTCGCATCTCGTGCGCGGAACGACCTCCTGGAGCGACGCCGGCCTCTACGTCGTGTGCTTCCTCGCGTTCTGGACCGCGTGGATGTGCTTCACCGTGTACGGCAACGTCACCGGTTCGGCGGCGCGCACCATGCCGCTGCTGCTCGCGATGGCCGGGCTGGTCTTCATGGCGGGTTCGGTGCATGACATCGGCGAGCACGCGCAGGGCTTCGCCATCGCTTACGTCGCGGTGCGCGGGCTCGCGAGCCGGGTGTGGGAAGGCCAGGGAAGCACGCGGATCATCGTCGAATGGCCGATCGTGCACGCGGGGATGGGCGTGGTGCCGTGGTTTGTCTCGTTCTGGGTCGACGCGCCTTGGAAGTACGCGCTGTGGGCGCTGGGACTGGGGATCGACCTGGTGGCCGGGCTGACGATGTCGGGGGAGCAGCTCGCGGCCAAGGTGGCGGAACGGGCGACCCAGTCGAAGCGGCCGGCGCCGGGGCTGGCCTTCGCGCACTTGGATATCGCGCATTTCGGCGAGCGGCTGGGGCTGTTCACGATCATCGTGCTGGGCGAGGGCGTGCTGACGGTCACCGACGCGATGACGGAGATTCAGGACTGGGACTGGTCGTTGCTCTCGACTGTGCTCGGGGTGCTGGCGCTGCTGGCGGCTTTGTGGGGAGCGGCGCTGTTCCAGGGGTTCGGCGGGATCCCGTATTTGTCCCAGACCGCTTGGGGGCCGCGGGTTTTGCTGCCGATGCACTGCCTGGTGGCGGGGTTGCTGGCCGCGTCGGCGGCGGGTTTCGGGGACGCGGTGGAGTCTGTCGCGCACGGCCACGTCGCCGCCGGGACGCGGTGGTTGCTGTGCGGGTGCGTCGCGGCGTTCACCGTGGTGGGCGCGGTCGCTCGGGTGGCTTCCGGGACGTGGAAACGGTGGGATTTCGTCGGTGTGCTCGCCGGATGGGGAATTCCGGCCGTCCTCGGCGCGGTCGGCGGGGGCCTGACTCCGGCGCGGTTCTTGTGGCTGCTGCTGTTGGCTATTGTCCCGAGCTTGGTGCGGGAGTTTCCGCGGCGGAAGCGGGTTGCCGCTGCCGGTTCCGCCGCGTGAGGGGCTCTTTGCCGCCGCGCAGCTCTCAAGCGTTGGCGAGAAGGTCCTTCAGCGCCGCAGCGAATTTGGCCGGATTCCGTTGCGGCGCCAGGTGCGCGCCCGGCGTCTCGGTGAACGGCAGCCCCAGTTCGAGGGCGAGGATTTTGGCGGGCTGGTAGTGATACCAGCCGCGGCTGGCCTCCCCGGCGACCGGCACGATCTCGGTGTTCGTGCGGCGCAGCGCGCGCAAGTCCGGGAGATAGTCGAAGAACTCGGTCAGCTCGCGGTCGAACAGCCGGAGCCAGTCGCTTTCGTTCGGCAGCCGCAGATGCGGCAGGTCCGGCAGCGCGGCGCCGGCGATGCCGTCCGCGAACCGAGTGACCGCGCCCATCAGATCACCCGAACGGGCCAACCGGACCTGCGCCGCCGCGGCCTCCAGAATCCCCGCGGCGTCCGGCATCAGCTGAATAGCCGGCGGCTCGTGCGCGACGAACGTCGTCACCCGGTCCGGATACCGCGCGACGAGATCCAGCCCGATCAGCGCGCCGGCACTGGTCCCGAACATCGAAACCGGCTCGCTCCCGGCGACGTGGTCGAGAACGGCGAGCGCGTCGTCCGCCTGCAGCGGCACCGGAACCGGCCCAGTTGTGGTGTCGGTGCTGGCGAAATGCCCGCGACGGTCGTAGGTGATCACGGTGAAGTCGGTGCGCACAAGCTTGACCAGCGCCCGGAACGAGTCCGCCGCGCCGGTCCCGCCGGGGACCAGCAGCAGGTGCGGCCCCTCGCCGGTCGTGCGGACGGCCAGTTCGCCGCCCTCGACCGGACAGCGATGCTCGGCAGTCTCCGCATCTTCCGCGATCATGCCGAGAGTCAAGCACAACCAGGGTCACCCGATCGCTTCCGGGACGCCGGTTTTTGTCGGTGGGGGGTGCGAGACTCCGGAGATGACGAGTTGGGATGAGTTCAGTGCCGCCGTCCCGTCGCTGGCCTCGCGCGTACGAGCCCGTTTCGATGCCGCGGATTCGCACGTCCTGGCCACCCTCCGAAGCGACGGTTCGCCGCGGGTGAGCGGTTCGGAGATCGACTTCCGGGACGGCGAGGCCTACCTCGGGTCGATGCTCGACGCGCTGAAGGCCCGCGACCTCCGGCGCGACGATCGCTTCGCCCTGCACGCCTGCCCCGGCATCGAGGAAGGTGGCGACGCGAAAATCGCCGGCCGCGCGGTGGAGATCACCGACCCGGCGGAGAGAACGCGGATCCAGGAGGGACAGGAGAGCCACCTGTTCCGGCTGGACCTGCGGGAGGCCGTGGTGACGTGGGTGGAGGACAACACGCTGTGGATCGAATCGTGGCACCCGGGGAGCTGGGTGCGCTTCGCGAGGCCGGACAACGGTCCCGCGGTGCGGACGGAGCTGGAGCTCGGGTGAAGGGGAGGGGACGGAGGGTTTGAGGAGGTTGGCTGGTTGAGGGGTGGTTGGCCCGCTGGCGTGGCGGGGCGGCCGGATGGCGTGGCGGTGCGAGCGGATCGAGGTGAGGCGGGCAGGGCGCATCGGTGGTGAGGCGGTCTAGGTGAGCGGGCTGGTCGCATCTCTGGTGAGGCGGTCGAGGCAAGGCGGCCAGGTCGCGTGGCTGGGGCTGGCTTGTCGAGCCAATTAGCCGCGCGTCGCGGCGGCGCACGCCGGTCGAGGCGAAGAGAACTGCCCGCGAGAAGCGGTGAGCGCCAACGACAGGGAACGAGCCGGTCGAAGCTCTAACCTGGGCTGATGAAACTCACGTCCACCGTGCTCGACGCGCCCGAACCCCGGGCGCTGGCCGAGTTCTACCGCGAGCTGCTCGGGTGGCCCATCGGCGCTGACGAGCCGGACTGGGTCACCTTGCGTCCGCCGGAAGGTGGGGCAGGGCTGTCGTTTCAGCTGGAGGCGCGGTACGTGCCGCCCGTGTGGCCGGCCGGCGCCGGGGAGCAGCAGATGCAGCTGCACCTCGACTTCGAAGTCGACGGTCGCGCCGCGTTGGAGGCCGCCGTCGCGAAGGCGGTCGCCGCGGGTGCTCGGGTGGCGGGGTTCCAACCGCAAGAGGATGTGCGGGTGTTGATGGACCCAGTCGGGCATCCGTTCTGCTTCTGGACAGACGACCGACCCTGACGAACTCAGCTGGGTGAGCAACGCCGGACACGGTGCCAGCCCAGCAGAAAGCTGGCCCGGATCCACGACCCGGGCCAGCAGCTCACATCCGTTCCAAAATCGTCGCCGTAGCCATCGCGCCGCCAGCGCACATCGACACCAGGGCCGTCGTCTTGTCCTGGCGTTCCAGTTCATGCAACGCCGTCGTCAACAGCCGCGCGCCGGTGCTTCCTACCGGGTGTCCGAGGGCGATCGCGCCGCCGTTGACATTCACTCGCGACTCGTCCGGATTGTGCATGCGCTGCCACGAAAGCACGACCGACGCGAACGCCTCGTTCACCTCGAACAGGTCCACGTCGCCGATCTTCATCCCGGCCGCGTCCAAAACCCGCGCAGTGGCTTGAACAGGACCGTCCAGGTGGTAGTACGGCTCCGCGCCGACCAAGGCCTGCCGCCGGATCCGGGCGCGCGGGCGCAGGCCCAGCGAGCGGGCCAACGAAGCGTCCATGATCAGCACCGCGGCGGCGCCGTCGGAGATTTGGGACGACGAGCCTGCCGTGTGGATTCCGTCCGGCACCACCGGCTTCAACCGGGCCAGACCCTCCATTGTGGTCTCTCGCAGTCCCTGATCCCGGTCCACCACACCGGCTTCCGTCGTGACCGGCACGATCTCCCGGGAGAAATGCCCGGCCGCCCAGGCCGCCGCGGCATTGGCCTGGGAGCGCACCCCGAAGGCGTCGACGTCCTCGCGCGTGATGCCTCGCCGGGCCGCGATCCGTTCTGCCGCACCGTATTGGTCCGGCATGTCGATCGACCACGCGTCCGGTTTGGGGGAGCCGACGCTCTCGCCGCGGTTCGCGCCGAGCGGCACGCGGCTCATCGCCTCGGCCCCGCATGCCACGCCGACGCTGATCGCGTCCGCCGCGATCAGGCCGGCGACCAGATGCGCGGCCTGCTGCGCCGAACCGCATTGCGCGTCGATCGTCGTGGCCCCGGTCGATTCCGGCAGGCCCGCGTGCAGCCACGCGGTGCGGGTCAGGTTGCCGCACTGCTCGCCCGCCTGCGTGACCGCCCCGCCGATCACCTGTTCCACCTGGGCCGGGTCGATGCCGGCCCGGTCGACCACCCCGCGCACGGCCGCGCCCAGCAGTTCGGCCGCGTGCAGGCCGGACAGCCAGCCGCCGCGCTTGCCGATCGGCGTGCGTGCCGCGGCCACGATCACCGGTTCGCCCACGAGTGTCCCCTTTCCGAGCTCCGTACCCCGCAAAACTAGAACACGTTCCTATTCAACACAAGCAAGCCCACGAAAAAGCGGAAGTCGATCACTGGATCCTGAGCAAGCGCTCACCAGCGCCAACCGGTTCTGGAACGGTAAAGTAAACAGGTTTCACTCAAGCGGGTTCCGTTGGTTAACACCGTATGCTCTACTGGGGTCATAGAACGCGTTGCAGTTGGGTATCACCGCCGATCCCGCGCAGGAGGCCAAGCCGTGGCAGCCCCGCTTTTGCCCGCCGGTTTCGACTTCACCGATCCGGACCTCTACGCCAGCCGGCTGCCCCTGGAGGAGTTCGCCGAACTCCGCCGCACGGCGCCCGTCTGGTGGAACCCGCAGCCGCACAACACCGCCGGATTCGGCGACGACGGCTACTGGGTCGTCACGCGACACGCCGACGTCAAGGCGGTCTCGCGCGACAGCGAACTCTATTCGTCAGGCGAGAAGACCGCGATCATCCGGTTCGACGACCAGATGACCCAGGAAGGCCTCGACGCCAACCGGCTGGTCCTGCTGAACATGGACGCGCCGCAGCACACCAAGCTCCGCCGCATCGTGTCGAAGGGGTTCACCCCGCGCTCGATCTCGAAGCTCGAGGACACCTTGCGCGACCGCGCCGAGCGAATCGTCCACGAGGCCAAGAAAAAGGGCTCGGGCGACTTCGTCATCGACGTCGCGTGCGAGCTGCCGCTGCAGGCGATCGCCGAGCTGATCGGCGTGCCGCAGGAGGACCGGCTCAAGATCTTCGACTGGTCCAACCAGATGATCGCCTACGACGACCCCGAGTACGACGTCGAGCCGCTCGCCGCCTCCGCCGAGATCGTCGGCTACGCCTGGAACATGGCCGAGGACCGTCGCCGCTGCCCGATGGACGACATCGTCACGAAGCTCGTCCAGGCCGACGTCGACGGCGAATCGCTCGGCTCCGACGAGTTCGCCTTCTTCGTGATCCTGCTGGCCGTCGCGGGCAACGAGACCACCCGCAACGCCATCACGCACGGCATGAAGGCGTTCCTCGACCACCCGGAGCAGTGGGACCTCTTCAAGGAAAAGCGCCCGAAGACCGCGCCGGACGAGATCGTCCGCTGGGCGACGCCGGTCGTCGCGTTCCAGCGCACCGCGACCCGCGACACCGAACTGGGCGGCGCGCGGATCCGCAAGGGCGACCGCGTCGGGATGTTCTACAGCTCGGCCAACTTCGACCCCGAGGTCTTCGACGATCCCGGCAAGTTCGACATCATGCGCGAGGACAACCAGCACGTCGGCTTCGGCGGCACCGGTTCGCACTACTGCATCGGCGCGAACCTGGCCCGGCTGGAGATCGACCTGATCTTCAACGCGATCGCCGACGTGATGCCGAACATCGCCGAGGCCGCCGCGCCCGAGCGGCTGCGTTCCAGCTGGCTCAACGGGATCAAGCACTACCAGGTCCGCTACGCCTGAGCAGACTGGGCAGGCGAAACGCCCGGGTGACGCACCTGATCGGCAAGGAGCACGACGCACCGGCATGATGGCCCCGTGCGCACGACGGTAGACGCGGAATTCGGCGTCCGGGTGACGAAACCCGGCCTCGCCGCGATCTCGGTCGCCGCCGTGCGCGCGGACGCCGGTGAACTCACCGTGTCCGACGCCGGTTCCGCACGCACCGCCGAGTTCGAACACGGCACGCGCGCGGAGGTGTACGACCTGGCCGAGGGCGAGCATCGCGTGGCCTATCACGGCGAACGCGTGCTGCACCGCGGCAGCGCCGAACCTGTCACGCTCGCCGACGTCGCGCGCTATACGCGGCCTAGCCGGTACTGCCCGTCCGACCGGATGGGCGGGCTCCTTCCGCTGGGCATCGGCGATCTCGCCACTGCGCGCGAGCGGGTGCAGGCGATCGTCGAGCACGTGAACCGCAGGCTCGCGTACGTCGTCGGCTCCGGCGGCCCCACTCACGACGCCATCGACACGCTTCTCGCCGGCGAAGGCGTGTGTCGCGACTTCGCGCACGTATGCGTCGCGCTCTGCCGAATCGTGGACGTCCCCGCGCGCTACACGTCGGTGTATGCGCCGGGCTTGCAGCCGATGGATTTTCACGCGGTCTTCGAAGCGGGCATCGACGGCCGCTGGTACGTCTTCGACGCCACCCGGTTGGCCCCGCGCCAGACCATGCTCCGCATCGCGACCGGACGCGACGCCGCCGACACCCCGTTCCTCGCGACGCTGGGCTGCGAACTCGACTTCCTCGGCGCGACCGTCTTCGCCACGACCGACGGGCCGCTGCCGCGTGACGACGGGCACGCCCCGGTCGTACTGGCCTGAATGCGTGTCTTTTGCGACAAACAGCGCGTCCGCTGGGTAGACAGTGACAGTGAAGCGTTCCCGCAAGACCCCTGGGCCGAGCAGATGGGCCCGCGCGCGTGCCCGGTATCGATGGCTGGACCACATCGCTCGCGCCACCAACCGGTACATCGACTACGGCGGCTACCACTACGTCGCGTCGATTACCTACTTCAGCCTGCTGTCGCTGGTGCCGATCCTGATGCTGTCGTCGTCGGCGGCCGGGTTCGTCCTGGCGACGCAACCGCACCTGCTCGACGCGCTGGTGCGCGGCATCTCCGGCTCGCTGCCCGGCCCGATCGGCGAGCAGGTGTCGTCGATCCTGACGAAGTTCGTGGACCAGCGCACCGGCGTCGGGGTCGCCGGTCTGGTCGTGGGCCTGTACTCCGGCTGGAACTGGATGAACGCGCTGCGGGACGCGCTCACCGCGATGTACGGCCAGAACCGGTCCGAGGGGCCGCTGCTTCGCACCATCCTGATGGACGTGCTCGCGCTGCTCGGCTTGGCCGCCGCGCTGCTGGTGTCGTTCGGGATCTCGGCGTCCGGCACCGCGGTCGGCCGCTCGCTGCTGAGCCTGGTCGGCGTCGAGGACACGAGCTGGGGGCACACCGTGCTGTCGTTCGTCTCGGTGCCGCTGGCGCTGCTGGCCGACTGGATGGTGTTCCTGTGGGTGCTCACCCGGCTGCCGCGCGAACGCGTCGGCTGGCGCAGTGCGATGCGCGGCGCGGTGGCGGCGGCAGTGGGATTCGAGCTGCTCAAACAGGCTGGCGGGTTCTACCTCAACTTGATCAGCGTGTCGCCGTCCGGAGTCGCGTTCGGTTCGGTGATCGGTCTGCTGTTCTTCATTTCGCTGATCGCGCGGATGCTCGTGTACATCACCGCCTGGACCGCCACCGCTCGCGACGCGCCGCGCAAACCGATTCAGCCGCCGGCCGCGACGCAGCTGCGCCCGATCATCGCGCCCAAGCAGCACAGTGCGCGAGCTGCTGTGCTGGGCGCGATGGTCGGGGCGCTAGGGACACTCTTCGCGTTGCGAGGCCGACGAAAAGACTAGGGCTTTTCCGATCCGACGACCCACATGCTGAAGTACTGCGAGCCGCCGCCGTAGGCGTGTCCTAAGGCGACTCGGGCACCGTCCACTTGGTAATCCCCAGCGCGGCCCATCACCTGCTTCGCTGCCTCGGAAAACCGCAGCATCCCGGACGCGCCAATGGGATTCGACGACAGCACGCCGCCAGAAGCGTTCACCGGCAGCCGTCCGCCGATCGCAGTGTCGCCAGCTTCGGTGATCTTCCAGCCTTCGCCTTCGGCGGCGAAGCCGAGGTTCTCCAGCCACATCGGCTCGAACCAGGAGAACGGCACGTAGATCTCCGCGACGTCCACTTCGGACAGCGGATCGGTGATGCCCGCGTCGCGCCACAACGCGGCCGCGGCGTCACGTCCGGCTTGCGGGCTGACCTGGTCGCGTCCGGCGAACGTCGTGGGCTCGGTCCGCATCGCGGTCGCGTGGATCCAGGCCGCGCCGCCGGGCACAGCGTCTCCGGCTGCTTCGTCGCCGAGCACCATCGCGCAAGCGCCGTCGGAGGACGGACACGTTTCGTCGTACCGGATCGGATCCCACAGCATCTGCGACGCCTGCACCGACTCGACCGTGATGTCGGACTGCTGCAAGTGCGCGAACGGATTCAGCGCGCCATTGCGTCGATCCTTCGCCGCGACGATCGCGCCGATGTGTTCGGGCGCACCGGAACGGCGGATGTAAGACCGCACATGCGGCGCGAAATACCCGCCGGCTCCAGCGCCGACCGGCATCTGGAACGGCGGCAGGATCGACAGGCCCCACATCGCGTTCGACTCGGACTGCTTCTCGAACGCCACCGTCAGCACACGCCGGTGCACTCCGGACTGGACCAGCGAAGCGGCGACCAGCGCGGTCGACCCGCCCACCGAACCCGCGGTGTGGACGCGAATCAACGGCTTTCCGTTCGCGCCCAACGCGTCCGCGAGGAACAGTTCGGGCATCATGACGCCCTCGAACAGGTCCGGTGCCTTGCCGATCACGACGGCTTCGATGTCGTCCCAGCCGACCTGGGCGTCCGCCATCGCGCGGTCGATCGCTTCGCGGAGCAGACCGGCCATCGACACGTCGGTGCGCTTCGCGCGGTGGTGCGTCTGCCCGGTCCCGAGCACCGCGGCGAGCTGCTTGGTCATCGTGCCTCCAGCACGGCGAGGAGGTTCTGCTGCAGGGCGGGTCCGCTGGTCGCGTGGGCGAGCGTCTTGGCCGCCTCGCCGCGATGGATCCGCGCGGCGGCCTCGCCGATCCGCGCGAGACCGGCGGAGAACATCGGATTCCCGGTGAGTGCGCCGCCAGACGGATTGATCCGCACGTTGTCGGCGAAACCGAGTTCGCGGCGCAGGATGAGTTCCTGGTGCGTGAATGGCGCGTGCAGTTCGGCCAGCTCGACGCCGTCGAGATCAAGCCGGGCCGCGGCAATGGCGGTGGACGGGGAGCGCGTGAGGTCGCGCGCGCCCAGCACGGGGGAGTCGATGCGGTGCTCCAGCCCGGAGATGATCGCGGGCCGCTCCACGAGGTCGCGGGCTCGTTCCTCCGACGCCAGGATGATCACCGACGCGCCATCCGTTACCGGCGCGATGTCATGCGCACGAAGGGGATCGGCGACATATGGAGTGTCGAGCAGATCAGCGACGTCCACGGTTCCGGACAGCTGCGCGGCTGGATTGTTCGCCGCATCCGCGCGAGACCGGGCGGCGACTTCGGCGAGGTCCTTTTCGGACCACAGCCCGCCTTCGAGGCCCAGCCGGGCTTGCAGGCCGGCAATCGCCAGCGAGTCCGGCCACAGTGGAGTGACGAGGTACGGGTCCAGCTGCATCGCCATGACGCGGCGGAGCTGTCCGGCGCTGGCTTTGCCGAAGCCGTACACGAGCGCGGTGTCGACCTCACCGGTGCGGATCTTCAGCCACGCCTCGTACAGCGCCCACGCGGCGTCCATTTCCACATGGGACTCGTTGATCGGCGGGAACGCACCCAGCGCGTCGACCGCGGCGATGAACGAAAACGCGCGTCCGGCAAGGTAATCCGACGAACCGGAGCACCAGAATCCGATGTCTTGTTTGGACAGTCCGGTGGCGGCGAAGGCCTCGGCGAGGATCGGCACGAGCATTTCCACGCCGTTGGTGGTGCCCTCGGTCTTGCGGACGTTGGGCGCCTGCGCGAAACCGGCTACGGCTACTTCAGGCATGGTTCCTCACAGGTGGTGGGCGAAAGTCTCGTACGCGGCGTCCGGCTCGCCGGTGGGTTCGAAGTGGCTGATGTTCTCCAGCGACGTCCACCATTCCTCGCGCGGCCGCCAGTTGGCGCGCACGCGCATGCCCATCCGGACTTCCTCGGCGGCACAGCCGAGCACGAGGTGGAGGAAGGCGATGTCGGCCCCGTCGAGCAGGATGTACGCCGCGACGTACGGCGGTTTGAGACGCTGGCCGAGGAACGGCACGTTGACGATGCAGAAGGTCGTGACGATGCCGGCGTCGGGCAGTTCCACCTCGTCGGTGGTCGGCACGCCGTCCACCGGGCACGCGCCGCGCGGCGGGATGTAGACCTTGCCGCATTCCGGGCAGCGCTGGCCGAGCATCCGTCCTTCGGCGAGACCGCGCAGGTACCGGCTTTCCTCCGGCGACGCGGAATGCTGGTATTTCAGGTGCACCGGCGTGATGATCACGCTGACCGGCGCGCCTTCCTCGCGTTTCGCCACCGGCGGCGGAGCCTCGGTGGGCGTGGTGTCCGGTGCGCCGGAGGGCAGGAAGTACGCGATGTCGCGGATGTGGCCGACGGTCTCGTCCGCCCACCGCACGCGCACGCGCTGTCCGATGTGGACATTGTCCGGGGAACCGGCGTCGAGCGCGTGCAGCAGACTGGTGTCCGCGCCGTCGAGTTTCACCAGCACCCAGGCGAACGGACGCGACAGCGGCTGGCCGTCGAGCGGATCCGCGCACCAGGACCAGGAAACGACGACGCCTTCCGCGCTCACCGGGACGAACTCCGTCAACGGGTCCGCGGTGGCCGGGTCGTACTCGACCGGCGGCACGTGCACGCGTCCGTCGCTGCCGCGCACGCCCTCGATCCGGCGTTCGCGCAGCGCGTTGACGAAGCGGCCGAGCACCGGGCCGGTGGAACGGGTGTAGTCGAAGCCGACGTTGAGCGGCGCCGACAGAGGGGCATCCGAAACCGTCACGGCTCCGAGTGAAACACGTTCTCGAATCCGAGGCAAGGAACCTGTTGTGTCTAGGTGGAACGCGTTCTAGATTTGGAAGATGGACCTGGGACTGTGGACCATCGCCGCGGCCGAGCCCGCCCGGGTGGCGCTGGTGGATCCGGACGGGCGGGAAATCTCCTACGGCGAGCTGACGGCGAAAGCCAACCGGTACGCCTCTGGCTTGCGAGAGCTGGGCTTGGGCGTCGGCGATTCAGTGGTGCTGCTGCTGCCGAACGGCGACGACCTGGTCGCGGCGTACTTCGCGGCGATCCAGACCGGGCTGTACGTGGTGGTGGTGAACTGGCATCTGGTCGGGCCGGAAGTCGCGTACATCCTCTCCGACAGCGGGGCGAAGGCGTTCCTGGCGCATGAGCGGTTCGCCGACGTCGCGGTGGCTGCGGCTGACGAGGCCGGACTGCCTGCTTCGGCGCGGTTCGCTGTCGGTGCGGTGCCTGGCTTCCGTCGAGCCGAGGAATTGGGCGCCGGGCTCGGCGACGGACGGCCGGACAACCGGACCGCCGGGTCGCCGATGCTCTACACGTCCGGTACGACTGGGCGGCCCAAGGGCGTCAAGCGGCCGTTGACCGGGGCTGATCCGGATCAGGTGCCTGCTGCCTCGACGTGGTTCTTCGGGGTGTTCGGGCTTCGGCCGTTCGACGATCACGTGCATTTGTGCGGGTCGCCGCTGTATCACACGGCGGTGCTGAATTTTGTGGCTATTTCGCTGCAGTTGGGGCATACCGCGGTGCTGATGGATCGGTGGGATGCCGAGGAGATGCTGCGGTTGATCGAGCGGCATCGGGTTACGCACAGCCACATGGTGCCGACGCAGTTCCGTCGGTTGCTGGGCTTGCCGGACGACGTGCGCGCGAAATATGACCACAGTTCACTGCGGGTGATGATTCACGGCGCGGCGCCTTGTCCGCTTGAGGTGAAGCGGCAGATGCTCGACTGGTGGGGACCGGTCGTCACGGAGTATTACGCGGCCACTGAAGGCGGCGGAACGGTGATCAACGGCGAGGACTGGTTGCGCAAGCCGGGGTCGGTCGGGTTGCCGTGGCCTGGGTCGACGATCCGGATTCTTGACGACGCCGGGGAAGAGGTGCCGACGGGCGAGACCGGCGCGGTGTACATGAAGATGGGCGACTCCAAGTTCGAGTATCACCGGGACAAGGCCAAGACGGAGAAGGCTCGGGTCGGGGACTTGTTCACGCTCGGCGACGTCGGGCATCTTGACGAGGACGGGTATCTGTTCCTGCACGATCGCAAGGCGGACATGATCATTTCCGGCGGGGTGAATATTTATCCGGCGGAGATCGAGGGTGAGCTGGTGATGCATCCGAAGGTCGCGGATGTGGCTGTGTTCGGGGTGCCGCATGAGGATTGGGGCGAGGAGATCAAGGCGGTGGTGCAGCCTGCGGACGGGGTTTCGGGGTCGGCGGAGTTGACTGCCGAGTTGCTCGCGTATGCGGAGACTCGGTTGGCTCGGTTCAAGTTGCCTCGGTCGGTGGATTACTTGCCGGAGTTGCCTCGGGATCCCAATGGGAAGCTTTACAAGCGGAAGTTGCGGGATCAGTACGTTTCGTGAGGTGAGGCGGGGTGGGGTGGGGGCCCACCACCCCTCAGCCTGATGGTGACTACGGGCGGGGGGGGGGGGTGTGGGGGGGGGAAGGGAGGTGATACAGCAACCCCCCCCCC
>NZ_JBHZAG010000144.1:0-16217 GCF_042754125.1 Amycolatopsis sp. NPDC059235 | reverse complement strand
TTTTTTTTTGTTGTTGTTTGTGTGTTTTTTTTTTTTTATAACCACCCGCACCGCCTCCGTTTTTCCCGGGGGGGGGGGGGGGCGCGCCCCCCCCCCCCCCCCCCCGCCACTCACGAGCTTCACCGGCCCAACCACTCCGCGAGCCCGACCTTGCCCCGCCACGAACCTTCCGCCGGAACCAGGCTGTCCTTGCCCAGCACCGTCCCGAAGTACTTCGCGTCCGGGTCGGTCACCACCTCGCGCGGGTCCTTCCGCGCGGTCAGCACCCGCCGGATCCACTCGTCCATCGGCAGCACGTCCGGACCGCCGATCTCGACGATCCCGCCGACCGCCGGCTCGCCCGCCGCCCGCGCGACCGCCACCGCGACGTCCTCCGCCGCGATCGGCTGCGCGCCGCCGTCGGAAAGCCGGACCACGCCGTCGACCGTCGAGGTGTCCGCGATCGCGACCGCGAACTCCAGGAACTGCGTCGCCCGCACGATCGTGTAGTTCAGCCCGCTGTCCTCGATCAGCTTCTCCTGCGCGGCCTTCGCCCGCAGGTAACCGGAATCCGGCAGCTCGTCGGCACCCACGACGGACAGCGCGACGAAGTGGCCGACCCCGGCCTCACGCGCGGCCCGCACCAGATTCCCGGTCGAGCGCTGGAAGAACTCCATGACGTCGTCGTCCGCGAACGACGGTGAATTCGACACGTCCACCAGCACCTCAGCGCCCCGCAGCACGCCGGACAGCCCTTCGCCGGTCAGCGTGTTCACGCCGGTGCTCGGCGCGGCCGCCACGACCTCGTGCCCCTCAAGCAGGTGCACGACCTGCGAACCGATCCGCCCGGTCCCGCCGATCACGACGATCTTCATGCTCGTTCCCTCCGTTTCCGCCGCGACGGCCGCCGCGAGCGTCGCCAGTCAGGACCGGACAGCGCGCCGATTTGTGACACCCCTGCCCGCTAAGCTCGCGAATGCCCGCCGGAGGAGGAAGGAACACGCCGCAGATGGAGGAACTCGCCGAGGCCGCCTCGGTGTTCGCGCAGGTCCGGCCGCGGCTGTTCGGCATCGCCTACCGGATGCTCGGCAGCGTCGCCGACGCCGAAGACCTCCTGCAGGACGTCTGGCTGCGCTGGCAGACCTGTGACCGCTCGGCCGTCCGCGACCCGGGCGCGTTCCTCGCCACCACCACGACCCGGCTGGCCATCACCGCGAGCCAGACCGCACGCGTCCGGCACGAAACCTACGTCGGCCCCTGGCTTCCCGAGCCGATCGACACCTCCGCCGACCCGGCGCTCGGCGCCGAGCGGGGCGCAGCGCTCGAGGTCGCCGTGTTGTTCCTGCTGGAGAAGCTGCCGCCGACGGAACGCGCCGCGTACGTGCTGCGCGAGGCGTTCGACTACCCGTACCAGCAGATCGCCGACATCGTGCAGACCACCGAGGTCAGCGCACGCCAACTGGTCAGCCGTGCGCGCAAACACCTCGCCGCGGAACGCCGAACGCCTGTCGAGCCCTCGGAACAGCGGCGGTTGCTCACCGCGTTCGTGGACGCCGCGCGCACCGGCGACCTCGCGACGCTGGAGAAGCTGCTCGCCGAGGACGTCGTCAGCTACTCCGACGGCGGCGGCGCGGTCCGCGCGACGCGGATTCCAGTGGTCGGCGCGGTCACGGTGGCGAAGTACGTCCGTGCGTTCGCCGGCCGCTTCTGGCCTGGCACCGAGGTGGGCTGGAGCGACGTCAACGGCCAGCCCGCGGCGGTGGTGAGCCACAGCGGGGCGGTGATCGCGGTGCTCACCGTGTCCGCGTCGGCCGAGGGCATCGACCGGCTGTTCTGGCTGATGAACCCGGCCAAGCTCGGGGCGTATACCGCCTGAGCACGGGGTACCCGGCGGGCATGAAGCGTCCCGGCCCGGTGCGCTGGCTGCACTACGTGTACGGCGGGGTACTCCCCGACGAGTACCGCGAGTGGGTGCTGCACGACGCGACCGCGAAAACCTGGGTGCTGCGCTTCGCGTTCCGGATCTTCGTCGAGGCGCTGCCCTGGCTGATCGCGGGCTACGTCGTGCTCAGCCTGGTCACGCCGATGCCCGCCGGAATGATCATCGCCGCGCTGCTGATCAGCCTGCTGCTGAGCCTGTTCCTCACCGTCACCAGCGCCGACGAACTCGCCGAGGTCCGGCTCGCCAAGCACGGTTTCCCGCCCGGCGCGGGGAAAGCGGTCCGCAAACGCCGCGGCGGTGCGTCGACCTGGCCGTGACGTGCTTGCCGAAAGCGTAACCGCCGGGTTACGCTTCTGCTCGTGGATCTGGTCGCCAACGCGATCGCCGACCCGGTGCGGCGGGACATTCTGACGCTCCTGCGGCGGCAGCGGCTGCCCGCCGGGGAGATCGCCGCGCGCTTCGACATCAGCCGGCCCGCGGTGTCGCGGCATCTGCGCGTGCTGCGGGAAAGCGGGCTGGTGCGCGACGAACTCGTGGGCAGGCAACGGTTTTACGCGCTCGACGCGCAGGGATTCGCCGAACTCACCGCCTGGCTCACCCAGCTTGTCGCGCCGCCGGCGTGGCAGCAGCGACTCGACGCACTGGAGACCGAGGTCCACCGCACCCGTCGCGAACGCCGCCGGGATACCGCTTCCGGAGAGGAAAACACCGCATGAAACCCGTGCCCACTGCCAGAGCGCACCGCCTCGCCGACAGCATCGACCTGGTCCTGCCGCGCACTTTCCGCGCGCCGATCGACGACGTGTGGGCCGCGATCACCGAGCCCGAACGCACCGCGCGCTGGTTCGGCCCCTGGAAGGGCGACGGGACACCCGGTCGGATGATCCAGGTCCAGATGGTGTTCGAGGAAGAGGAGCCCTGGATGGATCTTCGGATCGACGCCTGCGAGCCGCCGCACCGCTTGGCTGTTTCGTCAACCGACGAATCCGGGGCGTGGCGGATGGAGCTGCGGCTCGAGTCCCGAGGCGCGGCAACGGAACTGCAGCTGGTGCACCACCTGGACTCGGCGGACAAGATCCCGGACGCCGGCCCCGGCTGGGAGTACTACCTCGACATGTTCGCCGCCGCCTTCGACGGCACGCCGAGGCCCGACTTCGCCGATTACCACCCGGCGATGACGCCCTATTTCACCGAATTGGCCGGAAAGTTTTCCTGACCCCGCGTCAATAGTCCACTTCGGACAGTCGGCGGCCGAACGAAATCCCCTTGAGCAGCCAAGACTTCCCCGGATGGCTGACAGCGGCGGCCGAACCCGAATCGCGCGGCCGACTGCCCGATCCCCGCCGCCATATGGAGTACACTGCTGTACCAGTTACTTTCAGTAGTCCCGCGTGACGAGGTGTGGGCCAGTCCGGTGGGAGGTGCACGGTGGAGACGACGCTGGGCAGCACTCTGGTCACCGATGCGCGAGAGGACGAGCGCAGCGACGCCGAACTTCTCGCCGCCGTACGCGCCGGGGATTGCCAGGCAGGCGGCGAATTGTTCCGGCGGCACGTCACGCTGATGCGCCGCGTCGCCGCCGGTTTGATGCGCCAGCAGGCCGAACGCGACGACCTGGTCGCCGAAGCCTTCGCCCGCGTGCTGAGCACGGTCGCGGCAGGCGGCGGCCCGGAATCCAACGCGCCCGCGTATCTCGTGGCCACTATGCGAAACCTGTTCGCCCGGTGGAGTCGCCACGAAAATCGTATCGATCTCTATGCGACCGTTCCGGAACCCGTAACTCTCGACGGCGGCGCTGACGAACTCGCCGTGATGCGCTCGGAAGACCGACTGGTGTGGTCGGCCTACCGAACCCTGCCCGGCCGCTGGCGGACAGTGTTGTGGCGCATGTCCGCCGAGGGCGACACTCCGGCGGAACTCGCCCCGGTGCTCGGCGTTTCGCCGAACGGCGTCGCCGTGCTCGCCCGCCGAGCCCGCGAAGGACTGCGGCAGGCGTACCTGCAAGTCCAGGTGCCGGACGCGAAATTGCCGCAGTGCCAAGAAGTCCGCCGCCGGATGGGCGCATGGCTGCGCGGCACCCTGCCCGCCCGCCGAGCCGGCGTCCTCGCCGGACACTTGGCTGTCTGCGAACCGTGCCACGCGGTCGCCGCCGAACTCGCCGAGGTCAACCGCGAACTGCCGCGAATGACCGGCTGCTGCGATCCGGCAATCCCAGAACCCCGCTAACCGAACGTCATACGCGGCCTGCCCTGGCCCTTGCCCAGACGTCCGTGAGGGGAACCCTGAGGGACTCTGATTCCGTCAGGGTTCCCCTCACGGATCTTTCGCTATCCCGAAGCCTCGCCGGCCAGGTTCCGCGTGATCAGGTTGACCATGAAGTCGAACCGGTCATGCCCGGCGCCGGATGTCAGCTCCGCCGCGTACTGGCGGGTGCGCGGGAACTTCTCCTCCGGTAGCCCGGCGAACCGCTCGACCAGCTCCTCCCGGCTGAGCACCCACTCGCCGCCGTGCTGCTGCCGTTGCCGGACCAGCGAAACCTCCCAGGCGTAAGCGGTCACGTAGAGCGTCAACGAATCCAGCGCCCACGCGGCGGTCTGCGGTTCGACGCCGCCGGCCAGCAGAATCGCCAGGATCCCTTCGCTGATCCGCAGCGTTTCGAGGTGCGTCGGAACCATCGCGAGCGCGGCGCGGGACACCCCGGGGTACTTCAGGTACAGGTCGCGGATCTGCCCGTAGACCTCCAGAACCTGCTGCCGCCACGTCGCCGGGTCCGGTTCGGGCAGTTCGACCTGCGCGCAGAGCCTGCCGATGAGCAGATCGTCGAGATCCTCTTTGTTGACGATGTGCGCGTACAGCGACGACGGCCCGGTGCCGAGCACCGCGGTGACCCGGCGGACGGTCAGCGCGTCATACCCCTCGGTGGCGACGACCTGCAGCGCGGCGTCGGTGATCCGGTCGACCGTGATGGGTTCTTTCCGCGGTTTCGGCGCGGTTTCGGCGCCGGTGGACGCGTGCCGGGCGGCGCGACGCTCTCGGGGATCAGCGGGCATGTCCGCCACTATAGCTTGACACGAACTTAGTTCGTCATCTAGAACTTAGTTCGTGACTACTGAACTTAGTTCGTCCCCGCGCGCCGAGCCGCTTCCGCTGGCCCAGGCGTGGCTGGTGCTGGTCGTGGTGGTGATCGCCGACCTGATGGACCTCATCGACACCAGCGTCGCCGCCCTCGCCGGCCCCTCGATCCGCTCCGACCTCGGCGGCGGGCCGGTGACCCTGCAGTGGGTCCTGTCGGCCTACACCGCCGCGTTCGCGCTCGGCCTCGTGACGTCCGGCCGCCTCGGCGACCTGCTCGGCCGCCGCAGGCTGTTCCTGCTCGGCATGACCGGCTTCACCCTCGCGTCGCTGGCCTGCGGCCTCGCGCCCAGCCCCGGGTTCCTGATCGGGGCCCGCGTGTTCCAGGGCCTGTTCGGCGCGGCGATGATCCCGCAGGGCATCGCGCTGGTGAAGGTCGTCTTCCCGCCCGATCAGCTGCGCAAAGCCCTGATGCCGTTCGGCCCGATCATGGGCCTGGCTACCGTCGCCGGCCCGATCCTCGCCGGCTGGCTGCTGCACCTGAACCTCTTCGGCAGCGAATGGCGCTCGATCTTCCTGATCAACGTCCCGTTCGGCATCCTCGCCGGACTGCTCGCCCTGCGCGTGCTGCCGCGGCACAGCGGCGAGGACCGCGGCGCCCGCCTCGACCTGCGCGGCGTCAGCCTGCTCACCGCCGCGTCAGCGCTGCTCATCGTGCCGCTCATCCAAGGCCGCGAGCTCGGCTGGCCCGTGTGGACGTATGTGCTGATGGCCGCCGGTGTCGTCGCCTTCGTCCTATTCGCCAGGTCCGAACGCCGCAGCAGCCATCCGGTCATCGCGCCGTCGCTGTTTTCCAAGCGCGGCTTCGTGTTCGGCCTGCTGATCACCGGCGGGTTTTACGCCTCGCTCAGCGGATTCGTGCTGGTCGTGAACCTGCTGCTGCAGTCCGGCCTCGGCTGGACGCCGCTGCAGTCCGGATTCGCCCTGCTCCCCTGGGCCGCCGGCACGGCGATCGCGACCCTGTTGTCCGGTGCCGTGCTCGCCGCGAAACTCGGCCGCGCGTCGCTCCACTTAGGACTCGCCATCGCCGTCGTCGGCCTGCTCGTCCTGTGGTGGTCGATCGCGCACTGGGGCGCCGCCGTCACCATCTGGCAGCTCGCCCCCGCGCTGTTCGTCACCGGTGCCGGTTCCGGATTGCTGTTCATTCCGCTCTTCGATTTCATCCTCGGCGACGCGACGCCCGAAGAAGTCGGCAGTGGTTCCGGAATGCTCAACGCCGCCCAGCAATTCGCCGGAGCCATCGGTGTCGCCGCGCTCGGCACGGTGTTTTTCGCCCGCGTCGGACCGTCCGCCGCGCCGTCCTGGATCCCTGCCGCGGAACTGGTTTTCGGCATCTGCGCCGGCCTGTATCTCGTGGCGCTGGCCCTCGTCGGATTCCTTCCGAAGCATTCCGCCCAATAACCCGTGAAATGAGTATCGCAGTGCCTAAAACCGCCCTGATCACCGGAACCAGCCGGGCCGCCGGAATCGGATTCGCCATCGCCCGGCTGCTGTCCGAACAGGACTATCACGTCATCCTCACCGCTCGCGACCTGTCCCGAGCCGAATCCCTCGCCGCGCGCCTCCCGAACGCCGCCGCGGTGCGGCTCGACCTCGCCGATCTCGCCACCATGACCGCCGCCGCCGACTACGTCGCCGACTCCTTCGGCCACCTCGACGTGCTGGTCAACAACGCCAGCGACGTCGTCGATTTCGCCACGCTGTCCGCGCTCGACGCCGACCTGGCCGCCGTCCAGTCCGCATTGGACATTGACGTCCTCGGCCCGTGGCAGCTGACGCAGTTGCTGCTGCCGCTGCTGAAAGCCGCACCGGCGGCGCGGATCGTCAATGTTTCCAGCGTTTCCGCGCTGCAGATTTCCACCGGACTCGACCTCGGCGCGAGCCTGCGCGCCCCGGCGCATTCGTTCGCCAAGCACGCGCTGAACACCCTGACCGGCGTGCTCGCCTCGGCGCTGCGCGACACCCCGATCCTCGTCAACGCCGTCGATCCAGGAGAAACGGCCACCCATCCCGAACGCGGCGACGAGGACACTGCCCGCCCCGCACTCGAAAGCGCCCGCGGCGTGGTGTGGGCCGCGACGCTCCCGCCCGACGGCCCGACCGGCGGCCTCTTCCTCGACGGCCAACCGCTGTTGTCCTTGCTGCCCGACGCAGAGAAGATCGCCGAACAACCCTTGGTGCACCGGTGATTCTGCCCTCGCTGCACGACGCAAAGGACACCGGCCGCCCAGCACGCGACGTCGTGCGGACCGCTCTCGCCCGGCGGCCAGCCATCGCTGTCCTTTCCGCCCGGCACAAAAAACACCGCGGGCCCAGACCGTAACCGGTCCAGGCCCGCGGCGGGAAAGCCCTTGCTACGCCAGGATCAGTGACCCAGGTGCAGGCTGTCCAGGTGCACGTTGCTCGCGTGCGACTCGAGGCCGCCCGCGACGTCGTGCAGGTGGTTCTGGACCTCGTTGAGCGGCGCGGCGTGCGCGGCGTCCGGCAGCTCGCCGGTCGTCGCGTGCTGGGTGCCGGTCTCGACGGCGTCCTGGACGGTGCTCGTGACGTGCTGCGCGGCCGCGTTGACGGCCGGCGCGTGCGCGGTCGCACCCTCGATGGCGTGGGTCAGCGAACCCGCGTTCGGGGCGGCCGGGAGCGACGGCAGCTCCGGAGCGTGCGGCAGCTCGCCGACGCCCGGGACCGACGGGGCCTGCGGCAGCGCACCGACACCCGGGACCTGCGGCAGCGCACCGACGCCCGGCACCTGCGGCAGCTCGCCCGCGCCCGGCACCGCCGGAACGCCCGGAACCGCCGGGAGGCCCGGAACGGCGCCCGCGGCGTGGTCCAGCGTGCCGGACAGGTCGCCGGCCGAGGTCAGGTCGCCGGTGGCGTTGGTCAGGTCGGCGCGGAGGTCGCCGTGCTCGCCCACCGGGGTCGAGCCGATCGCCTCGTTGACGGTGCCCAGCAGGTGCGAGCCGCCCTGGCGGACGTCCTCGACGACGCCGCTGACCGGGCCGCCGACGCCGGGGATCTTCGCGGTCTCGGAGACCACGGCCTTCCACGTCAGCGCGTCGCCGAGGTGGTTGGTGGTGGCGTCGACCGCGGAGCCGACGAGCTTGCCGTCGAAGACGTGCTCGCCCACCGCGTTGACGGTGTTCTGGGTGTCGATCGCGGCGGCGTCGAGGATCGGGCCGACGACCGGGATCGGGTGCGTCGCGCCGGCGACGTGGTCCAGCACGCCGGAGACCGCGCCCAGGGTGCCGTGGGTGACGGTGTTCAGGCCGGTCGCGTCGGCGACGTTGCTGACGCCCTCGAAGACCGGGCTGAGGTTCGGCAGCGCGCCGGCCAGGCCGCCGAGGCCGTCGCCGACCTGGTGCGCGACCGGCTCGGCGGCGGCGTCGGCCTTGTCGAAGGCGCCGGCCAGGTCAGCCGACGGAACGCTCGGCGCGGCGGGCACGCCCGGCACGGCCGGGATGCTCGGGGCAGCCGGGACGCCCGGCACCGCGGGAACGGCCGGCACCGCGGGAACGGCCGGCACCGCGGGAACGGCCGGGACGGCGGGAGCGGCGGGCAGCGGGGCGCTGTCCATGACCAGCGGCATGATGTCCTGCACGTCCGACGGGTTCAGCTCGCTGAGACCGGCGCCGTTCAGCACGCCTTGCGGGTCAGCTTTGTAGTCCGCCATCGACTGCGGGTCGTTCAGCAGGTTCAGCGCGAATTCGTGCAGCGTCTGCACCGGGCCCATAGTTCGTATTCTCCTGTGGTGACAACGGATCGGGGTGGGGTGTCCGAGAAACGGACGAGCCGGCCCCAGAGCCGGCTCCTTTTCCGAACATAGGACTCCGCCGATTGCCCGCCATCGGGGGGTCACCCGGGTTAGCCGGGGCACCCACTAGGGACTTTATCGATCCCCCGATTAGGGGCATTAGGGGATTCGGCGCGTCTGCACTGGTCACAGGCCTGCCCGCGGAGCACCCCGCCGAGCGCCGCCCACCCCACCGATCGGGGGACGGACGCGGGTCGCCCGGAGAGGTTCGCCAGGACCACCCATTGGTGTGACACCTACAAGGCTTTTCGGGCAGGGCCGGGCTCGACGGGGCGGCCGAAACGGTGGGGAGATCGGGTTCGCTCGTGTTCTCGCCGTTTTTCGGCATCGCGCGGAAGAGGGGCGCGGAATGCGCGTTGAATGGGGTTTTGCGGGGTTGATCTCGCTTCGATCGGTGGAGTTCTTCGCGGAATCCGCCGCTGGGCGTGGGGCAAAGCTCTCTCTCCGGCGGTGCAACCGGACGGCAGGCCTAAGCGGCCGGAGCATCAGTCAGGAGCGCCCCGCGCGGATTCCGGCGGAGGCTCGCCCGAACCGAAACAACCACCGCTGCGACGACACCGCCCCCGCCCCCGCCCCACAGCAGCTCCCGCCAAGCAGTCGCGACCTGCGCGGATCCGGTGCCGCCAGCGGATGGCTTGCTCCTAACGCGGCACCGCCATCAAGCCGAAGCAACCGGCGGCGCTGCGACACCATCCCCACCCTCGCGGCGGCTCCCGGCCCCCTCAGGCAGTCGCGACCCGCACCGAACCCAGCAGCCCAACCGGCCAACGTCGTCCCGAAGCTGCTGCGGCACAAACCCGTCCCGCAGCGGCTCCCCGCCCCCTCAAGCAGTCGCGACCGGAACTGAACCCAGCGGCCCAACCGGCCAACCTCCCCCAAAGCTGCTGCGGAACAAACCCGCCCCGCAGCAGCCCCCGGCTCACCTCAAGCAGTCGCGACCCGCACCGAGTCCGGCATCTCCAGTTCCTTCAGCAGCTCCTCCTGCCGCCTCCGGTAGGCCGCCACGTTGGCCAGCTTGATCTCCTCGTACCCGCGCACCGAGTCCGGCAGCGCGGCGAGCTCGACCAGCCGGGCGTCGCCGCGGTCGGCGACCTCGATGGCGCGCGTCAGCGCCTGCCGGTACTCCCCGATCAGCGCCCGCTCGACCCGGCGGACCTCCGCGCGGCCGAACGGGTCCAGCTTCGTCCCGCGAAGCTTGCGCATCGCCTTCAGCGCCGCGAACGCGGGCCGGACGCTGCGGCCGCCTAGGCTGATCTTGCGGTTCATGCCCAGCGCGCGCAGCACCGGCGGGTGCAGCCGGTGCGCGAATCGCGTGCCGACGCCGAACTGGGCTTCGATTTCCGCGGTCAGCTGCGGGTCCAGCGACAGCCGCGCCACCTCGTACTCGTCCTTGTAGGCCATGAGCTTGTAGAGGTTGCGCGCGACCGCCTCGGTCACCGAAGCGCTGGCGCGCGTGCGGATCCGCTCGACGAACTCCGCGTACTGCCGCGCGTACCGCTCGTCCTGGTAGGCGATGAGGTCCGGAATACGCAGATCGAGCACCCGGGCGAGTTCGCCGTCGGCCCGCACCAGCGCGCGCACCCGGCGGACCGCTTCCGCGTCCACAGCGGCCGGGGCCTCCGACGACGACGGCGAGAGCTCCGCGTCGAGCGCGTCCGGGTCGGCGACCAGCTGCCGACCGCGCCGGAACGCCTGCAGGTTCGTCTCCACCGCGGTCCCGTTGATCTTGATGGCCTGTTCCAGGCTTTCCGCGGTCACCGCCAGCGAGCCGGTCTGGTAGGCCGCGCCGAGCTGCAGGATGTTGGCGAACTGGTCGTCGCCGAAGATCTGCTCCGCGAGACCGCGCGCGTCGAGGTAGTGCCCGGCGGCGGTCGCGTCGCCGAGCGCGCCGCGGATGCTCGACTGGTCCGGGTACGAAACTTCCTTGTCCACCACCATTCGACCGGTCGGAACCTCCGAAGTGGACACGACGGCGACCGTCCGCCCGGCGTCGGCCACGCCGAGGTACGCCGGGTCGGCGGCGACCAGTGCGTCGCACGCGAGGTAGAGGTCGCACTCGCCGTTGGCGAGTTTCGGAGCCTGCTCAACCTCACCGGTGGAGATCTTCACGTCCGAGACGACCGCGCCGCCCTTCTGCGCGAGGCCGGTCTGGTCGAGGGTGCGCACCTGCTTGCCGTCGAGAACCCCAGCGACACCAAGGATTTGCGCCACGGTGACCACGCCGGTGCCGCCGATGCCGGTGATCCGCACAGCGACGTCGGACAGGGTCTTCTCCGGCTCCGGCAGGACGTCCGCGCTGATCGGGGCCAGATGCCGACGCTTGACCTCGCCGGTCGGGACGACGGTCAGGAACGACGGGCAGTCGCCGTCGAGGCACGAGTAGTCGACGTTGCACGAAGCCTGGTGGATCTGGGTTTTACGGCCGAACTCGGTCTCAACCGGTTGCACCGAAAGACAATTCGACTTCACGCCACAGTCGCCGCAGCCTTCGCAGACACGCTCGTTCACGAACACCTTGCGCGCAGGCGTTTCCTGCTTCCCGCGACGCCGCTTGCGCCGCTTCTCCGCCGCGCATTCCTGCTCGTGAATCAGCACCGTGACACCGCGATGCGCCGCCAGTTCTTCTTGCGTACGAAGAAGTTCCGACCGATCACGCACCTCGACCCCGCGCGGCAGCTTGCGCTTCCGCAGCCGACGCGGCGCGTCCGAGGTGATGACGACCTTCGCCGCACCCTCGGTCAGCAGCAGCGCAGCGACCTTCTCCACGGACAGCCCGCCGACAGCGTCCTGGCCGCCGGTCATCGCGACCGCGGAGTTGTAGAGCAGCTTGTACGTGATGTCGACGCCCGCCGCGACCGCCGCGCGCACCGCGAGGCTGCCGGAGTGCATGAACGTACCGTCGCCGATGTTCTGCATCAGGTGCGGCGTCTCGACGAACGGGGCCATGCCGATCCATTGCGCGCCCTCGCCGCCCATCTGGGTCAGCCCGACAACCTCGCCGACCTGCTCCGGCTCCATGAACAAAGCCATGGTGTGGCAACCGATTCCGGCGCCGACGAGCGTGCCGTCCGGGACCTTGGTGGACGAGTTGTGCGGGCAGCCGGAGCAGAAGTACGGCGTGCGAGCCAGCAGCGGCACCGAAATCCGCTCCCGGCGACGCCGCTGCTTCCACGCCGCGACAGGTTCCGCGTCCGGCAGCCGTTTGGCCAGACCGCTGGCGATGCGGTCCGGGTCCAGTTCGCCGAGTTCGGTGAACAGCACCTGGCCGCGCTCATCGGACTTGCCGTACACCCGCGGCGCGCCGGTGCGGCCGTAGAGGATCTCCTTGATCGCCGGTTCGACCAGCGCGCGCTTCTCCTCGATCACCAGGATTTCGTCGAGGCCCTCGGCGAATTCCTTGATGATGCCCGGTTCGACCGGGTACACGACGCCGAGCTTCAGCAGCCGGATGCCGTAGCGGGACAGTTCGGACTCGTCGAGACCCAGCATCCGCAGCGCCTGCCGAAGGTCCAAATAGGACTTCCCGGCGGTGACGATGCCGACCCGGTCGTTCGGTCCGGACCGGACGATCCGGTTGATTCCGCTGGCGCGCACGTATTCCATCGCGAGCGGCAGCCGGACGCGGTGCAGGCTGTGCTCGAGCGTGATCAGCTCCGGCCCGAGAAGACGGCTGTTCGGCTGGTGCTTGTACGCGCCCTCGGGCATTTCCGGCGCGGTCCATTCCGAATCGACCAGCGCGGTGCCGCCGGAGTCGGCGACGTTCGCGACGATCTTCATCGACGACCACAGCCCGCTCGCGCGGGAAAGTTCGACCGCGTGCCTGCCGTGCTCCAGCACGTCCTGCGCGTCGGCCGGGAAGAACACCGGCATCGCGAGGTCGGCGAGCGCGTGCTCGGACGCACACGGGATGGTCGAGGATTTCGCGTTGGGGTCGTCGCCGACCAGCGCGACCGCGCCGCCGCGCGGGTCGGTGCCGGCGAGGTTCGCGTGCCGCAGCGCGTCGGTGGCCCGGTCGAGGCCCGGGGCCTTGCCGTACCACATGCCGACGACGCCGTCGGGGCGCATCGTGCCTGCTCGGGCGGCCAGCTGGCTGCCCATGACCGCGGTCGCGCCGAGTTCCTCGTTGACGCCCGGCTTGTGCACGATGTTGTGCTCGGCCAGCAAACCGGATCGCCGCGCCAGCTCCAGGTCGAACCCGCCGAGTGGCGAGCCCTGGTACCCGGACACGAAGGCCGCCGAGTCCGCGCCGTTTTCGCGGTCCAGCCGGATCCGGTCGAGCAGGACGCGCACCAGCGCCTGCACCCCGGTCAAGTAGACAGTGCCCGCTTCGCGCACGTACCGGTCTTCCAACGTGAAGGCGTTCATCCGCACTTCCCTTCCGCACGCCATCAGCCCACGGGCACCCGCCGTTGGGACGTGAGCCACCTCACCCCACCCCTGAGCCCGGGCGCAACGTGCCCGGCCACTGTAGTGGCAAGGACGCAAAGGATGACGCGCGAGAGGGCGGATCGGGCAGATCTGTTGCGTACGATGCCGCTCATGGCCGAAGAACTGCTGGACGCGACCGACCACGAAATCATCGCGTTGCTCCGCGAGGACGCCCGGCGCACGTTCTCGGACATCGCCGGGCGGGTCTCGCTCTCCACCGCGGCGGTGAAGCGGCGCGTCGACCGGCTCCGGGAGAAGGGCGTGATCACCGGCTTCACCGTGCAGGTCGACCACGCGAAACTCGGCTGGGGCATCGAGGCGTTCGCGCAGCTGAGGTTCTTCGGCAGCACGAACGTGTCCGAGATCGTGGAGACCACCACGCGGATCCCGGAGGCGCAGGCGGTGTTCACCATCGCCGGCGACCCGGACGCGGTGGTGTGGCTGCGCAGCCGCGACATGGCGCACCTGCAGAGCACGATCGACGAACTGCGGCGCAGCCACCGGATCACCAGCACGCGGACCCTGATCGTGCTCGACTCGTGGGTGCGCGGCGAGGACCGGCCGGAGTGACCTTCGGGCAGCATCGGGGCGATCCGGTTGCCGTCCGGTTTCGCGCGTCGGCATGGTCGAGGTGACGCGTCGAAGGGATGCCATGCCGAGCCACACCGCGACTTTTTCTCCCGCAGGCTGGACCGAGGCCGGATCCGGGGTCTGGACGAAAGACCTGCTGCAGTCCCGTGGCGACTCGTTCACGCTGGTCCGGCTGGGCGCCGGGGCGGCGCTGCCCGATCCCGGCGACCGGGTGTTGGTGCTGGAAGGCACTCTCGCGCACCATCGCGCCGGTGCTTACCTCGCCGCTGACGGCGCACTGTCCAGCCCGGACGGCTGTCTCGCGCTGAGCATCAGCGGCGAGCGGCTCGGGGAACCGGCCGAGGACGTGTTCGGGCCTTCCGGCTGGCAGAAATCGAGTCCCGGGCTGTGGTTCCGGCTGCTGCTCGACGTGGCGTTTGACGAGACTTTCGACGAACGCGTCGTCGGACTGTCCTATTTCGAGCCGGGGTCGTTCTCGGCACGGCACCCGCATCCGACCGCGCACCGGTTTCTGTTCCTGGACGGCGAGGCCGACGACGAACTGGTCTTCCCGGACGGCAGCCGCGTGACGGCCCGCCGCGCTCGTGGCGACTTCGTCGACTATCCCGCTCAGGTCGAGCACCAGACGTTCAGCCGCGGCGGCTGCCTGATCCTGTTCCTGCACGAACCCGCTGAGCGTTCTTAGCGCTTGCCGATCGGCCCGGTCGGGAGCAGCGTGCGGCCCGCGGTGGCGTTGGTGACGACGGCGAACGAGCCGTACCAGGCGACGACCGCGGTGGCCAGTCCGAGCCAGCCGCCGATTTTGCCCGCGCTTTCCGCGCCGCCCAGTTCGCCGATGGTGAGGAAGAGGAAGGTCAGGAACAGGAGGACGAACACTCCGATGAGGACGGCGTTGGTGCGCAATGACGCGATCATCATGTAGCCGGTGAAGATGGTGAACACCAACAGGAACATCCCGGTCGCGGTCGCCGCGTCGGCGGGCGGGATCTTCGGCGCGAACTGCCAGACGTAGAAGGCGAAAGCCAGCCAGAACGCGCCGTAGGTGCCGAACGCGGTGGCGCCGAAGGTGTTGTTCTTGCGGAATTCCCACATTCCGGCCAGGAGTTGGGCCAGGCCGCCGTAGAACAGGGCCAGTGGCAGGACTACGGGCTCGACGGCTTTGGGGATCAGGCCCGCGTTGACCGCGCTCAGGACGAAGGTGGTGGCGGCGAAGCCCGCCAGGCCAAGAGGGCCGGGATCGGCGATGGCCGCGGTCGCGGGCGAGGCCGGGCGAGCGGCTGTTTCACTCATCGGATCCTCGATTCTGCTTTCGCTTCTGCTGCGGCAGGATCTTCACATCTGACACCTGTCGCAACAGACTTGTCCACTGTCCATCCGGTCCCTCTTTCGAGTGGTCCGACGCGGAATCGGGAACGCGGTTTATTTCGGACTTAGCGGGTTGCATCGCGCATTCTTCGGGTATTCGACAGTCCATTGTGGATTGGGTTTAGCGGTGCCGAGCGGGCCGCAGGTGCTGCGAGGCGTCGGCGGGCGAGTACTGTCACCCGGTGACAGAAGCGTCCGCGGGAGGGGGAGGCATGCCTGCTGATCCGGTCGGCGAGGCTCGGCCTCGGCGTGGTCGGCCTCGGGGGACCAGTGCGCGGCAGCTGGAGGAGATCGCGCTGCGGCTGTTCACTGAGCAGGGGTTTCACGAGACGACGGTGGATCAGATCGCGGCTGTGGCTGGGGTTAGCCGGCGGACGTTCTTTCGGTACTACGACGCCAAGTCCGACGTGTTGTGGAACGAGTTCGACTCCGAGGTGGAGACGATCCGGGAGTTGCTCGCTGGTTCTCCGGAGGATCTTCCCGTGCTGGAGGCGGTTCGGCGGGCGGTGTTGGCGGCCAATCATTATCGGGCGGAGGATGTGCCTGAGTTGCGGATGCGGATGAATCTGCTCAGCACTGTGGCGGAGTTGGCGGCTAGTGCTACTCGGCATTATGACGCTTGGGAGCGGGCTGTTATCAGTTTTGTGGCTCGGCGGACTGGGCAGGCTGAGGATTCGCTGTATCCGCTTGCGGTGGGACGGGCGGTGCTGGCTACTTGCCGGGCTGCTTATGAGCGGTGGTCGGCTCGGGCTGATGCTGATTTGACGGTGTATTTGGATGCCGGGTTGCGGGCGTTGGCGGCTGGGTTTGCCGATGAGGTGATTGTTGGGGAGCCGGAGGGGGTTGTTTGACTCGGCTCGTCGCCTGGCGGCGACCTTGCCGTGGTGGTTGCGTGGGGCACCCCGAAGCTTGATTGTGATGACGGTCTAAGGGTGGTTGTCAAGGCTGGAAAGATGCCTTGACAACCACCCA